>JAYTOR010000265.1:0-4365 GCA_043747685.1 Actinomycetota bacterium | reverse complement strand
CTTCTATCGCAGCCCGTCAGGCAAGGCCGACTACCGGTGGGCGCGCAACGTTGCAGAGACCACACTCGCCATCGAGCAGGGTCCGGAGGCGCCGTGCTCGCAGCACTGATTGTCGCCAAGCAGCAGGTCGAACTACGCGACTTCCCAGATCCGGTTCCAGCCGACACCGGTGTCGTCGTCGACATCGCCCTGTGTGGCATCTGCGGCACCGACGTGCATGCCTACCAGAGCGGCAAGCCATATAACCCGGCGATCTGCGGCCATGAGTGGGCGGGAACGATCAGCGCTGTCGGCGGCGATGTCCACGACTTCTCGGAGGGTGACCGGGTCGTCGTCGGTGCAGCGCCGGCCTGCGGTGCATGCGAGGCGTGTCGCGCCGGCCAGGCAGATCGTTGTCAGGTCTCGTTCATGTCGGCGCTTGGACGCGACGCGATGGCACCGCGACACGGCGGGTTCGCCTCACGGATCGCCGTCGCAGCGGCACGGGTCGTACACACGCATCCAGCGTTGACCGACGTCGAAGCCGCACAGATCGAACCGGCGACGGTGGCGTTCCATGCTGTCAGGGCGAGCAGGCTCCGCCTCGGTGATGTGGCAGTCATCCAGGGTGCAGGACCGATCGGGCTCTGCGCCTTGCAGTGGGCCAGCGCCGCTGGAGCGCGGCGGTTGATCGTGGTCGAGCCGAATGCCGATCGTCGGGCCGTCGCCTCGATGCTCGGCGCTCACGACGTGGTCGAGCCAGGCGACTCCGCTTCGGCGCTGATCGCCGAACACACGCACGGTCTCGGCGCTGACATCGTCTACGAATGCGTCGGTCGCCCGTTCGCCATCCAGTCGGCGGTCGACCTCGCCCGTCGTGGCGGCGCGATGTGCCTGATCGGCCTCGCTGACGAGGACGCCTCGATCAGACCGATCTCGTGGTTGATCAAGGAGATCGCCGTGACCTCGTCGCTCGCCTATCTGCACGAGGAGTTCGAGATGTGCATGGCGATGGTCGCCGATGGTCGTGTCGCCCTCGAGCCGCTGCACTCGTCGACGGTCGGGCTCGACGGGCTCGAGGGCGCGCTGCGGGACCTGGCAGGCGGAGGGTCGACGCACACCAAGGTGCTCGTCGACCCGAACCGCTGAACGTCAGCACGCGGCGCTCGCTCTGTTGTCTATCCGGTCGCGCTCGCCTGGCGGTTGCCTGCTTGGCTCAGCACGGCGTTGTCCATGCGGTGGAAGCGGGTGCTGCCGCCGATGGTGGTGGCACCAGCATCGACCACCAGGGTGTGACCGGTGAGCGCACGCGACTCGTCACTCGCAAGGTACAGCGCAGCGTTGGCGATGTCGATCGGCATCGGCGCGAAGCCGAGCAGTGAACCGGCGGCAATCGACCGTTCGGCCTCCTCGATCGCCGTGTGGTCGCCGGTGATGACGGCAGACGTCATCGGTGTCACGGTGCTGCCCGGCGAGATCGCATTGACGCGGATACCGCTGGCGCCGAGCTCCGACGCCGCCGACTTGGTGAGACCGATCACTGCGTGCTTGCAGGCCGTGTAGCAGTGCGGGCCGAGACCCCCGAGGATACCTGCCGTGCTGCTCGTCGAGATGATCGAGCCACTGCCCTGGGGGACCATCACACGTGCTGCGTGCTTGATCCCGAGGAAGACACTGCGCATCAGCACAGCGACCGTGCGGTCCCAGTCCTCGACCGGCGTCTCGGCGATCGGTCCGATCGCGCCGACGATGCCGGCATTGTTGAACATCACGTCGAGGCGGCCGAACTCGCTGACGGCGACGGCGATTGCTGCGGCAATGTCGGCCTCCGAGGTCACGTTCGTCTCGACGAACCGCACCGCCTCTCCGAGTTCGGCCGCCAATGCTTCACCCGGTCGGACCTGCATGTCGGCGATCACGACGCGGGCTCCTTCGGTGACGAAACGACGAACGGTGCCCTCGCCGATTCCACTCGCGCCACCTGTCACGAGCGCCACTTTTCCATCGAGTCGACCGGCCATCACGAACCCCTTTGTGTGTTGTGTGAGACTGCGAAGATGCAACCTAATCCGCGTGAAATGAGCGCAGACGAATTGGTACTCAGCCATTTCAGCCTTGCACGGGAGTTCCCGATCGAAGAGCGCGTGCGCCTCGCCGGTGCAAACGGTTTCTCTGCCATCGGCCTCTACGTACACCAGTACCGACGTCTCGAAACCGAAGGGCGTGCGCCGGGAGCGCTGCGCGAACTGCTTACCGCACACGGGGTTTCGCTTGCCGAGATCGAGTTCATCCCCGGCCTCGGTGCCGACGGATCCGGTGGTGACGGGGCCGCCGAGATGGAGGCGACCGCATTCAGGATGGCGGACGAGTTCGGCTGTCGCTATCTCCAGGCGATCGGCCCGGCGTCGATGTCAACGGCCGAAGCGGGGCGGGCCTACGGCGCGCTGTGCGATCGAGCCGCGGACCACGGACTCGTCGTCGGCCTCGAGTTCCTGCCGTTCACCGACATCGTCTCGGTGCACGACGCGCGTGCGATCGTCGAGGCTGCGGATCGGCCGAACGCCGGCATCTGCGTCGACATCTGGCACCACACCCGCGGCGCCAACGACCTGGCGGCAATCGCTGCGCTGCCGGCGGAGATGATCACCGGCATCCAGATGAGCGACGGGCCGAAGGTGGCGACGAACCCGGACTACTTCAACGACTGCCTCGCCAACCGAGTTGCTCCCGGCGCCGGCGAATTCGACGTCTCGGGCTTCATTGCCGCCGTCCGCACTACCGGTTGCACCGTTCCGGTGGCGATGGAGGTCTGCAGCGCGTCCGGTTGGACTGCGCCGGAGGATCACGTCCGTGCGATTGCCGACGGAATGCGAGCGGCGCTGTCGTCGCCATGACGCCAATCGCTCGGGTTCCGGAATGAATTGATCGGCTGGTAAGTTCTTCGCCGATGGGGGACGTGATGCAGATCGAAACGGCACTGCGCGATCTCGTTGCGCATCGGGCGATCGCCGACGTGATCCACGCATATTGCCGCGGGGTCGACACCGTCGATGCCGATGCGGTCGCTGCGCTGTTCACCGAGGATTGCATCGTCGACTACGGGCCTGGCCTCGGAACGCCCACCCATGGTTCTGCGGTGTTACGCGACCGCTTGGCATCGGGGTTGCCGCGGTTCGCAGCGACGAGCCATCACGTCTCGAATATCGAGATCGAGCTCGCCGACGACGCCACATCAGCGACGACGATCACCTACCTGATGGCCTGGCACCGATACCCGGATGAACGACCGGACGCCGTTCTGTATGCGCGCTACCACGACCGTTTCGTCCGTAACGCCGACCGCTGGCTGATCGCCGAGCGGATCCTGCGCGTCGCCGGGCAGCAGGACTTCGACATCGCCTGGCATCCTGTCGTGCGGAACGCATGAGCTGACAGTGACGATTCTGACTGCATACGACAGGAGCATCTGATGATCGACTATTCGGCGGCGTACCACCACGGCGTCCGCGTCCCCGACCTCGACGCAGCGATGGCCGAGCTCGGCGAGGCGCTCGGGCTGACATGGTGTGCGCCGCAGGTGCGCGAGCAGTCGGTGTGGCTGCCTGATAGCGGAGAGACGACGATCCCACTGCGCTTCACCTACTCGATGCAGGGGCCGCAGCACATCGAACTGCTCGAAGGAGCGCCTGGTTCGATCTGGGACGGTCGCGACGTATCCGGACTGCACCACATCGGCGTGTGGAGCGACGATGTCGGTGGCGAATCCGCCGCGCTGGTCGCAGCCGGTTGGACGTTGCGTCTCGCCCAGCGCCCGCCGAACGAAGGGTACGGCGCATTCACGTACGTGCAGCCGCCGAGCGGGCTGATCGTCGAACTCGTCTGGAGCGGCATCCGTCCGATGTTCGAGCGCTGGTTCGCCGGTGGACCGCTTGCATAGCTCCGCACTGGAGTGTGCTGGCGACGGCTACGGGTGTCAGGACACTGCGGTGCTGCGATGACACTCGGCGAAAGTTGCCGTCAACGTGTTCGATCGGCGTTCGGCGGCTCAAAGCGTGCGGACCGGATCTGTGCCCGTCCAGTCCGCCGCCGCTGCGGCGACCATCGCATAGAAACCCGTCAACCGAGCAGCGGGCTCGTACATCTCGACGAGATGGCCGAGTTCGTGACGAGCGTCGCAGAATGCGAATTCCTGCCCGCCTGTCGTTCTGGCGAACAACGCCTCCGGCCACTGGCGTTCGATGCACCATGCCACTGCGGCGTCGAGGTCATCGACCATGAACGCCAGGTGGTGCAGGCCGGGCGGGTCGATGATCGGTTGCGAGTGCTCTTCGACGAGTTCGACCATCACCTCGCCCCATTGGCCGTATGCGGAAGAATGATCGAACA
>JAYTOR010000264.1:0-21391 GCA_043747685.1 Actinomycetota bacterium | reverse complement strand
GCATCGAGCGTCGCTGCTTCGAGCCCGAGTCGCACGAGCGCAAGATTCGCCGGTGCCTCGCACATCCAGTCAAACCACGCACGCAGTACGTCGGCGTTGAGCATGTCCGGCGTGTCGGCGAACCACTTCGCTTCGATCTCCGCCTGCTGCTCGATCGCCCGTTCGAGCGCCGCGGTGATCAACTCGTCCTTCGTGCCGAAGTGATGGAACAGGCGATTGGTGCTCATCCCGAGCGCTGCAGCCATCGGCCGCAACGACAGCATGCCGATTCCGTGCTCGCTGAGATATCCGACGACCTGATCGAGCAGCGTTTGCTTGAGAACCGGATCCGCAGTACGTGCCACGGCTGAGAATGTAGCCGAGACAATCGTTACGTCAATACAACGTCGCTGCTCAGGCGAAGGTGGCCTGCCCGGTGAGCGTCTTGGCGAGAACGGCTTCGTCGAGTTCGATGCCGAGGCCGGGACGCTCGGACAGTCTGATCCAGCCGTCGCCGTCTACTTCGATCGTTTCCGTGAGGATGTAGTCGCGGCGGGCCGTCGTCCACTCCGGTGGGTCGAAGGGGAACTCGATGAACGGAGTGCCGACGGTACCGGCGGTGAGTTGGAGGTTGGCCATCACCCCGATGCCGTTGCCCCACGTGTGTGGCGTGAAGATCTTGCCGGCGGCGTCGACCTCGGCGGCGAGGTGGCGGAGGCCGGAGATGCCCATCGAACAGACGCAGTCCGGCTGGAAGACGTCGAAGCAACCCCGCTGCAACAGTTCGCGGAACTCGTACGGTTCCCGCGTCAATTCACCGCCGGCGATCCTCATCGTGACTCGACTGCGGAGTTCCGCCATGCCCTCGTAGTCTCCCCGGTGCAGTGGCTCTTCCATCCAGTAGACCTGCTCGGCCTGCAGTTGCATGGCGACGTCGGTCGCATGGTCGACGGTCCACGGCTGCTGTGTGTCCCACGGCATCCGCCAACCCTGGTTGCAGTCGACCATCAGTTCGAGGCGGTCGCCGACGGCGTCGCGCACCGCCTTGATGACCGCAAGATCCTCGTCGATAGTCGGGCGGCCGAAGCGCACCTTCATCGCCGGGAAGCCCAGGGCGATCGCCCGCTCGGCGACCTCGACCATCTCGGGAACGCTGCGGTGCACGCCACTCGAGGCGTAGGCGCGAATCGTGTCGGTGTGGCCGCCGAGCATCTTCCAGATCGGTTCGTCCTCGATCTTGCCAGCCAGATCCCAGAGGGCGACATCGACCGGCCACGGCCGGCCGGCGTGGAATTCGATGTTGGCGAGGACGGCTGCATGTCGTTCGAGATCGAGTGGATCCTCGCCGATGAAGTACCGCTGGTAGTCGGAGAAGCCGTACATCGCGTCGCCGGATCCGATGCCGACATTGCCTGCGTCGTCGTGGACGCGGACGATCGTCGCCGGGAACTTCGTCCGCGGCTGCGTATCCCACGAAGCGGGGAACGGCGGGTCGAGTGGCAGTTGATGGTGAGTGATTTCGATCCGTGTGATGACGGTCATGACAGGTTCCTCGGTCGTCTGGTCTGGTCAGGTCTGGTCAGGTCTGGTCAGGTCGAGACCCGCAGGCGGTGCCACGACTCGACCGTGAGTTCGGCGAGCGACTGCCGCTCGCTGTCGCTCGGAACCCTGCAGTTGTTGGTGACCATCGGTTGGTTCTCGACGGCGATCATCGTCTTTGCGATCGCCGCTGCGTCGAGTGATGCCGCCGGCATGCGGCCGACGACCGACGAGAACGATGTTGCCGTGAACAGTTCGCGCAGCACGGCCGGAATGTCGGTAGCCGACGTGTTGAACGCAACGGCCGCTGCGGCAAAGGCGTCCGTCGCGCCGGCGACGTTCCAGTCGATCGCTGCGTCGAGTCCGATCGCCACGGCGACGCCGTGCGGCAGATGGTAGAGCGAGCCGAGCGCGTGGCCGATCGAATGAGCGATGCCGGTACCGCAACTGTCGATTGCCGTCCCTGCGAGGAACGCCGCTTCCTGCATGCCCTGTCGAGCGGCGAGGTTCGTGCCGTCGTTGACGGCGCCTGGCAGATGCTGGACGACGAGGCGCATCGCCTGGATGGCCGGCGCCTCCGACAGTGTGTTGCGCCGCTGCCCGGAACAGGCCTCGAGTGCGTGGACGAAGGCGTCCAGGCCGGTTGCCACAGTGACGTGGAATGGCATCGTCACCGCCGCTGTCGGGTCGAGGAGGACGACATCCGGCAACATCTCGTCGCCCCATGTCCACAACTTGCGGCCGTGGGCATCACTGAGGATGCAGGTACGGGTGACCTCCGCGCCGGTGCCCGATGTCGTTGGAATGGCGATGATCGGACGGCGACCGACGAACGGATTGGCGCACAATAGGTACGGCTCGACGCCCGACTCTCCGACGCCGACGACCGCAGCCTGTTTGGCGGTGTCGAGTGCCGATCCGCCGCCGATCCCGATCACGACAGCAGCCGGATGGGAGCGCACCGCATCGGCGGCGGCGTTGACCGAGGCGACCGTCGGCTCGCCCTGCGGCACGACGTGTTCGACGAATGCCACGTCGCCGAGCGCGTTGGCGACACGAGCGGAATATCCGGTCATCGCCACCGCCTCGTCGACGATCAGGACGGCATACGCTGCGCCGGTCGCTTCGACGACGCCGGCCAGCGAATCGAGCGCCGCCACTCCGGCAATGGTCCTCGGTGCTCTCCCGAGCTCATAGATCGTCAACGTATGCTCCTCATCCGGTCGTCGTACCCCCGCCGTCCACAATAACTGGAACAGTCGTCCCGATATAACGCATGTCCGGTTCGTCGGCAAGACTCGCGCCATTGGCTTCACGTCGCCGGCACCGCTCCCCATCGAGAACGCCGTGCTTGCCAACACGACGACGGACGACGCTGCCGAATTGCTCGACCTACAGCGCTGCTGCTGGGTGGAGGAGGCGACCGCCAATGAGACCCTCGACATCGCCGCGCTGCACGAGTCCTTCGACGACGCCAGGGCGGGGCTCGACGAGTGGGGTTGCCGCCCTGTTCGTGGTCAGGTCGACGTTTAGTCCTCGATGACCCGGTCGAGGTGGGTGTCGCGTTTCAACGTCATCCAGCGACGGCATCCGCCTTCGTGGAACCAACGCTCGGTCGTGACACCGTCGACGTTGTTGAACATCCACACATGATCGAGATCGCGGGCAGCGTCGTCGGTGATCGACGCCGGCACATCGGGGATCTCGCCGCCGAACTTGAACTCGTCGATCGGACGGTGGCCGCAGAGCGGGCAGGTGACCCACAACATCAGCGGGTCCCCGTCGATCCCTGGTCGGCCATCGAATGATCGGTGGCGAAGCGGTTTAACGAGAACGGCTCGATGATCTCCGGCGTCGTGTCGGTGGCGATCAGCTCGGCCATCGCTTCGCCACCGGCAGGGATCGCCTTGAAGCCCCACGTGCCCCACCCCGTCGTGATGACGAATCCGGGGGCAGGTGTGAAACCCATCACCGGGGAGAAGTCAGATGAGACATCGCAACGTCCTGTCCACTGGCGCATGATCCGCAGGTTCTTGAGGAACGGCAACAGGTACGAAACCTTGGCGGCGCAGCTCTGCAGGAAGTCGAACGACGACTGACGGCTGAAGCTCTGCTGACGGTCGTACTCGGCGCCGATGAGCATCTGTCCGCGAGCGGTCTGCGAGACGTACGACAGCAGTTCCGTGTCGCTGATGATCGGCCCGAAACCCTGAGCGTAGCCGTTCGTGACGAACGCCTGCAGCGGGTGCGTGCGGATCGGCAGGCGCACGCCGGCGTGGGCGGCGAACTGCGTGACGTCGCCGCCGACGGCCGACATCACGACGCCGGCGGAGATGTTGCCGGTCGCCGTCTTGACCCCCGTGACCCGATCGCCGTCCATCACCAAGCCGGTGACCGGCGTGTTCTGCAGGACGTGCACCCCGAGGCGCATCGCACCCTGGGCGTATGCCCACACGACACGGTCATGGCGGGCGGTCGAGGCGCCGACATGATGGGATGCGCCGAGCACCGGGTAGCGACCGGATCCGGTCAGGTCGATCTGTGGGCACAGTTGCTTGATCTCGGCCGGGTCGACCATGATCGTCTCGGTGCCCATCGCCGTGTTCAGCTGGCAGCGGGCCCGCTCGGATCGCATCGCCGATTCGGTGTGCGCCAGCCAGATCAGGCCTTTGGTGTTGTGCATGATCCAGCAGCCGGTGTCATCCTCCAACGTCTTGTAGAGGTCCATACTGTGTTGGTAGAAGCGGATCGATTCCGGGATGCCGTAGTTCGCGCGGATGATCGTCGTGTTGCGGCCGCTGTTGCCTGACCCGATGTAGTTGGCCTCGACGACTGCCACGTTGGTGATGCCATGTCGGGTCGCCAGGTAATAGGCGGTCGCCAGGCCGTGGCCGCCGCCACCGACGATGACGACGTCATACGAGGATTTCGGTTCGTGCCATTGCAGATCGAGGAGGGTCTCGACGAATTCGTTCACGACAGGCGCTCCTGCATCTCGTCGACGGACACGGTGGCGACGAGCAGCAGCGCCTTGTCGTCGGCGCCGAGCCACACCTTGGCGGGGATCGCGGCGATCAGACCCTGGGCGAGGATGGGCCGTTGCGGCGGCAACGGCCAATGGATGTGATGGAGGGCGATCGACTCCGCTTGCGCTGACGTCAACCAGATGCCGGACCAGCCGGCGTCGTCGCTGATGATGGCGTGCTCGTCGGCAACCGTGATGTCCGTGATGTCCGTGATATCCGTGGTGTCGTCGCCGATCAACAGGACGTCGTCGTCGGCGATCCGCAGTGCGATCGTTCCGGTCGGCCATGTCACTGCATCGATTGCGGCCGGCGTGGCGACGATGCGTCGTGCGCCGATGTGCTCGAAAGTCAGCTTGTCAGGCACGGGCTCGCTTCCCCTCTGGGTCATAGAACGGCGGCGCACTGACGGTGGCGGTTCGTCCGTTGATCGTCACGGTGTCGGGGAACGGGGTGCGCTTGATCCAGCCGAGCATGACCGCTTTGCCGAGGAGCGGCGAGTCGAAGCTCGACGACACGTGGCCGACGATCGTGCCGTCGTCGTAGATCGGAGCGCCCTCGACCGGCGCCGGGCTGGCCATCGTGAATCCGAAGAGGCGACGGTGATCGGGCAGCGGCTCGACCCGTTTCAAGGCCTCGAGTCCGACGAAGTACGGCTTGGCCATTTTGACGGCCCACTCCATGCCGATGCGGCGCGGCGACGAGTCCAGCTCGGTGTCCATGCCGACGATCACATGTCCCTTCTCCAAGCGCAAACCGAACAGTGCCTGCAGGCCATGCGGCTTGATCCCGAGGGCTCGACCTTCAGCCATCAGCGTCTGCCACAACTCGACCGCGCGGTGAACTGGATGGTGCAGTTCGAAGCTCGCCTCGCCGGTGAACGAGAGGCGCATGATGTGGCACGGAACGCCGGCAACCGTTTCGTGGCGGTGCTGTAGGAACTTCGGCGGCTCGGCGACACCGACACGACGCAGCAGTTCGCCGGCGAGCGGGCCTGTCACGTTGATCGCCGCGAGCGATGTGGTGCGGTCGAGGATGCGGCAGTCAAGGCCCCACGTCTCGACCCAGTCGCGCACCCACATCTCGGCGAACGATGCGCCGCCGGACGTGAACGTGAGGACGAACCGGGTTTGCGTTTCGCGACAGATCATGCCGTCGTCGAGCAGGTGGCCGCGCTCGTTGAGCAGCAGCACGTACCGCGATCGGCCGACCTTGATGTCGTGGACGTTGTTCGGATAGAGACGCTCCAGCACTTCGACGACGTCGGGTCCTGACACGACCATCTTGCCGAGCGTGCTGACGTCGCCGAGTGACACCGCCTCGCGAACAGCCCAGTATTCGCCGAGCACGTCACCGTAGTTCCACGGCCTCCACCAACCACCGAAGCGGTCCATCTGTGCGCCGAGTTTGAGGTGTTCGTCGTGCAGGGAAGACTTGCGGAAGTTGTCGGCATAGGCCCCCGCCGATGCTTCGCCGATCGTCAACTGACGGCTGATCGGACGCGCCGTGAACGGCTCCGGCACGGACCCGGCACGATCGGCGACGAAGCTGCGCAGGTACGGCATGCACACGCCGCCCTGGCAGGTGCCGGTGCCGAAGAGTGCGGAACGCTTGACGAGTTCGAGCTCGTTGAAGCCGCGCGACCAGACGCCGTCGAGGTCCTCGACCGTCACTTTCGAGCACGAGCAGACGATGCCGGAGGTCGGGCACGGCGGCAGCGGGTATTGCTGCGCAGCCGGTCCGACGATCGTGACTGCAGGCTCGTCGGTCATACGCGAGAGCAGGTCGCGGCCCATGTGACCGAGGTCGACGATCAACGAGTTGCAGTTGCTGAGGACGTCATTGCCGTCGGCATCCGCCGTCACGACTCCCGAGACCCAACCGTTGTCGTCAGCGACGATTCTGACAGGCTGCGACCTGACGGTGAGCGGGTTGTCGAGTTCGATGCCAGCGGCAGCAAGGGTTGCGGCCGCGCCGGCGGTGTAGATGCCCTTCGAGAGATTGCCGTCGCATGCGGGCTGGAGGTCGGCGGCACCGGTGGCGACGACGACTTGATGTGCATGAAAATGACGCATGCCCTCGGGGGTACGAACGATGACGGTCGGTCCGGCATAGATGCCGACGACCTCGTTTCCCTCGTTGGCGTCGAGGATCGTCACCGTATGGCCGTCAGCGCTTGCCTTTGTCGCTGCGGCCGTCCCGCTCGCGCCGCCACCGACGACGAGTACATCGGCGTTGATGTGTTGGACGTCGATGACGGCAGCGATGGGGGAGGACACGGCGCTCTTGGGCGGCGTCAGGTTCAACGCCGGCGCTCCGACCGCCGGCTGGCGCAGGACGGCGAGGCCCGGCTTGGCTTTGGTCTGGCAGGTGCGGACCCATGGCGTCGAGTCGACGATCGCGCAGCAGTTGCCGCAGTCGCCTGCGAGGCACAACGTTCCACCTTTTGCCGGATGCTGTCCGGCGCGGATCGCAGCGATGGCGACGGTGTCGCCGGCGAAGAACTCCATCGGCTGGTTGTCGATGACGATGCGACCGACCGGCGTCGCGCTCGATCGCACCTCGACCTGTTGCTGACCGTCGGGAATGTCAGTCACAGCGACTCGTTGAAACTCGGCACGTCACATCGATCTCCGGAGGGGGTGCAGCGGTTGGGCGGAAATTCCTGGGACGATCGTAACGCATACAACGACCGCGTCAGAATCGCCTGCCCATCGTCCTTGTCGCGGCTCGCGGTCACGTGGATTCCGCGACGACGGAATCGGCGTGACCGCGAGGTTCGGCGGGCGGCTGGCGGTCACGTGAATGCCGCGATGACGGAATCGCCGTGACCGCGAGCCGACGTTGGCCGGAACGCCAGTCGACTACGCACGCATGCGGGTACCCGTCGGGTCGAGGAGGGCTTCGTGTTGCAGCCGGGCGGGGCGGCGGCGGCCGATGATCTCGATCTCGAAACCGTCGTTGCCTTCGCCGGCCAACTCGATCGGCACGTAGCCCATCGCCACCGATGCCTTGGAGTAGTGGCAGTACCCTCCCGAGGTGATCCAGCCGACGACGCGCTCACCATCAGGGCCGTTGTGGAACACCGGCTCGTCGCCGATCACGTCGGCGGCACCGTCCGGATCCTCGGCGTCGACGACGAACGTCACGAGCTTGCGCTTCGGTCCGCCCGTCGCTTTCTCTGCCTCGACGGCGGAGCGGCCGATGAACTCGTGGTCGAACTTCAGTGAGCGGTCCATACAGGCTTCGAGTGGCGTGTAGATCGGGCGATATTCGCGGAACCATGTGCCGAACGCCTTCTCCAGGCGCATCGACATCAACGCTCGGAAACCGAACAGGCGCATATCGAACGGCTTGCCGGCCTCCCAAATCAGGTCGAACAGGTACCGCTGGTATTCCGGTGCGGTCCAGATCTCGTAGCCGAGGTCGCCTGAATACGTCATGCGTGACAGCCACACCGTCGCCATGCCGATGTCGACCCGGCGGAACGACATGAACGGGAAGTCCTTCGTCGCCAACGACGTGTCGGTCAGGCCCTGCAGGAGCTCGCGGGACTGCGGACCGGCGAGGGTCAAGCCGACCATCGAGAGCGCGAGATTCTTGAACACAACCGAACCGTCGGCCGGCAGATGATCGAGGAACCAGCGGGTGTGGTGCGATTCGGCGGCCTGCGAACCGAAGAGGAAGAACTCGTCGTCAGCAAGACGCGAGACGGAGAACTCACCGACGATCAGGCCCTGCGGGTTGAGCATCGCCGTCAACACGGTGCGGCCGATCTTCGGCAGACCATTCGTGAGCAGGCTCAGCAGCCAGGCCGCCGAACCGCTGCCGGACACGTGGTACTTGGCGAAGTTCGAGGCCTCGGAAAAACCGACGCGCTCGCGTACGGCACGGCATTCCTCGGCAACGACAGGGAAGGCGTTCGAGCGGCGGAACGTGACTTCCTCGACCGGATCCTTGCCGGCTTGCTGGAACCACAGCGGATGCTCGAGGCCGTACCCGAAACCCCATACCGCATTGTGATCGGTGAGACGGTCGTAGATCGGCGTCGTGTGCAGCGGGCGGCCGGCCGGCAGTTCCTCGTTCGGGAACGTGATGCGGAAGCGGCGGCCGTAGTTCTCGCGTACCTTGGCATTCGTGTAGGCGAGCGTCGTGTAGTCGCCGTAGCGGGCGACGTCCATGCCGAAGACGTCGGCGCCAGGATCGCCGGTCGTCATCCAGTTGGCGAGCGAGAGGCCGACACCGCCACCCTGGGACAGGCCGGCCATCACGGCGCAGGCGACCCAGCAGTTCTTGATGCCGCGCACCGGCCCGACGAGCGGGTTGCCGTCCGGGCTGAACGTGAACGGGCCGTTGACGAACTTCTGGATACCGGCCTTGCCGACGGCAGGGAAATGTTCGAAGGCCTTCTCCAACTCGGGGGCGATGCGGTCGAGGTCGTGAGGCAGCAATTGGAAGACGAAGTCCCACGGTGTCGTCTTCGGCGCCCACGCCCGATTGTCCTGCTCGTACGTGCCGAGCAAGATGCTCTGGCCTTCCTGGCGTGCATAGATCTCGCCCGCGAAGTCGATCATGTGCGGCAGTTCGCGGCCCATGTCCTTGTTGTAGTCGATCACTTCCTGCATCGGCTCGGTCATCAGGTAGTGATGCTCCATCGCCAGCACGGGCAGTTCGATGCCGACCATCCGGCCGACCTCACGGGCCCACAGGCCGCTGGCATTGACGACGTGTTCGGCGTGGATGACGTGGTCCTGGTCGGTGATGACGTCCCATGTGCCGTCGGGATGCTGCTGCAGGTCGGTGACCCACGTGTTCGTGTAGACCTCGGCGCCGCGGTTGCGGGCGCAGATCGCGTAGGCGTGGGTGACGCCATACGGGTCGACACTGCCCTCGTCTTCGTCGTAGAGGGCGCCGACGAAGTATTTCTCCTCGAGCAGTGGGTTCAGTTCCTTGGCCTCTTTCATGGAGAGGATCTCCATGTTCATGCCGAGGTAACGGCCGCGTGCCTGAGCCATACGCAGCCAGTCGAGACGCTCGGGCGTGTCGGCCAACTGCAGGCCGCCCGGCAGGTGGATACCGCAGTTCTGCCCGGACTCGGCTTCGATCTCCTTGTAGAGGTTGACGGTGTACTGCTGCAGGCGGGCGACGTTCGGGTCGCCGTTCAACGTGTGCATGCCCCCGGCGGCGTGCCAGGTCGAACCTGCCGTCAGCAGCTTGCGTTCGAGCAGCACGACGTCCGTCCAGCCGGCCTTGGTGAGGTGGTACAACACGCTCGCTCCGACGACGCCGCCGCCGATGACAACCACCTGGGTCGAAGACTTCACAATCGGGTTCCTCTCACAGCCAAGAATTGTTGGAGCGATCGTAACGGATACGGGTTCGATTGAGTAGCTGGATACTCACGACTCGTGACCTCGATTCCCGTACTGTTTCCTCGTGACAAAGAACGAGACGTTTCTGTCGACGACCAGCGAATCATCGTTCGACCAACGGTGTGACGGTGCGAATAAAAACGGTACGCGCTCCTATTTCGACGAGCTGCTCTGTGACCTGATCGGCGAACTGCTCGCCGGGACCCGGCCGACGTCGTCCACGACGGCGCTTCGCTCGCCGGTTCGTTACACCGGTGTCAGCGATCACGGGCACCGTTCGGCGTCGATGAAACGGCAACCCGCCGCTCAGCTGCAGCGTTGGCTGTAAGCAACACCCACGCACCCTTGACTCGGGCTCGGGCGGGCAGCGGGATGAGTCGATGATGGAGAGCCAACGCGTGATCGTCGTCGGTGGCGACGCCGGTGGGATGGCGGCTGTGTCCCAGATCCGCAAGCGGCGGCCGAATGCCGAGATCATCGCCTTCGAGAAGGGCGACTGGACGAGCTATTCGGCGTGTGGCATCCCGTTCGTCGTCGGCGGCGAGGTCGTCGGTGGCGTCGACCGACTCGTGGCGAGGACACCGGAACAGCATCGCGCCAACGGTGTCGATCTGCGAATGCGTCAGGAAGTGGTGTCGATCGACACGGCGGCCGGCACTGTCGAGGTACGTCACATCGACAGCGGGTCGACGTCGTACGAGCCGTTCGACCAGCTGTTGCTCGGTACCGGCGGCGTTCCGATCCGGCCCGACGTCGAGGGAATCGACCTGCCGTTCATCAGCGGTGCACACACCTTGGACGACGCCACGTGGCTCGCTGATCTGGCGAAGAACGGGGGACTGGAACACGTCGTCATCGTCGGCAGCGGCTATGTCGGGCTGGAGATGGCGGAGGCCTTCCTGCATCGCGGGTTGAAGCCGACTGTGATCGACCGGGGACCACATCCGTTGAGCATCCTCGAACCTGAACTCGGGGCGATCGTCGCACGAGCGTTGCACGCCAATGGTGTCGACCCCCGACCGAATCACGAGGTCACCGGTTTTGCACCTGACATGGTGATGACGAGAGACGATGCGGTCAGAGCCGACCTCGTCGTCCTCGGTATCGGGACGGGACCGAACTCGGCGCTGGCGAAACAGGCCGGACTGCGACTCGGCGTCCGTGAGGCCATCGTCGTCGACGACCGCCAACAGACCTCGGTCGATGGGATCTGGGCAGCGGGTGACTGCGCCGAAAGTACGCACCTGATCAGCGGCACGAACATTCATCTCGCCCTGGGGACGTACGCCAACAAGCAGGCGCGCGCCGCCGGTATCAACATCGGTGGAGGCGATGCACGCTCTGCACGTGTCCTCGGTACGGCGATCACCAAGTTCTGCGATCTGGAAATTGCCGTCAGCGGTCTGAATTCCAAGCTCGCTCGGACGGCAGGCATCGATGTCGTCAGCCAGACCATCGAGTCGTCCACGAAGGCCGGTTACTATCCGGGATCGTCGATGATGACGATTAAGGTTCTTGTCGAACGCCGTTCCGGCAGGCTCGTCGGTGCGCAGATCGTCGGCGGGAGCGGATCGGCGAAACGCATCGATACCTGTGTCGTCGCCATGACTGCCGGCATGACCGTCGAGCAGATCGTCGATCTCGATCTGGCGTACGCGCCACCGTTCTCGCCTGTGTGGGACCCGGTAGCCGTCGCCGCCAGAGCAGCGCTCAAACTGCTCTGACCGACGTCGCAATCGTGATCGAGTCGTTGTGATCAGGTCGTCGTTGTCGAAAACGACGTTGCCCGAGTCGTACTCGTCGTTGTTGTCCTCGTCCTCGTCGTAGATGGCGATCCGAATGGGACGCTGGTGGTCGTTGCGCTCGTCGCAGAACCCGGGGACTTCACCGCCGAAGAAACGGTGGTGGTGGTCGAGTTATCGGGTGAGGCAGTGCCGAATGGGAGGAATGGCGGTAACGACGTCGCTGTGTTCGACAATGGAGTCGAATTGCCGGTCGACGTCGTTCCCGTCGACGTCGTCGTGGTGGTCGACACTGTCGGGGACGAGTTGGCAGGAACAGACCCACTGATCGCCGGAACGCACTTGAGCTCCGCGTCGACGAACTTCGTCCGCAATGCCGGTGAAGCCTTCGCCGCGTTCAACTCATTGATCTCGTCGATCGAGAGACTGATGACGAGCTTCTGCAGACAGTCCTTCTGATCTGCGTCCAGCCTCAGTACATACGTTTTTTCGACATCCTTGATCAGATTTTCACCGGTCGCTGCCCGGTCGATCGTGCAGCCAGCGACGGCGATGACGAGGGTGATGATGGCAACGCCGATACCACCGTTCCTCCGCCTCCGTCGTCCTGCTCTCACCGGTCGAACACTAGGCGACCGGCACTGACCGAATCAGGTTGCCGGTGTCGTTCCGGCGTCGGTGGTGGCCGAATCGGCACCGGTCGTGTCTGTGGCACCGGCGGCGCCGAGACAGGTCAACGCCTTCGTCCTGAATTCGTCGACCAGCGGGCTTGGTGTCGTCGAAGAGGCTTGCGAGTCGATCGTCTTCAAGTCCGCGGCACTGTAACTCTTCACCAGATCCGTCAGACACGTCTTCTGCGTTGCCGTCACCGTTGTTCCGAGTGTCTGCTCGAGGCTCTTCACCAAGTTGTCGGCGGTTCCTTGCTTGTCGACACCGCCGCTATTGCAAGCGGTCGCCCCGATCATCAGGCCGACGCTCATCACACCAATCAAAATACGCCTCATGCGCGTGACCTCTCGCTTCCGACTTTCCGTCACCCCACTCTAAATGATTGCCTTGATCGTCTCCACAACCGACGTTCATCATCGGCTGAGTCCGGCAAACACGGGCCACTGGGTGTCGCGCTGAAACCGTTCAGAATGTCGCTCCAGCATCGTCGGACCGCCCCACTATCGTCGATCGGCGATGTCGTCTGTCGAAGCTGAGCCAACCGATGCCGAATCCAGCAATCGATCGGCGGACCAGCCGGCCACCGCTCCGCATCCGCTCGACAATGCCGGCTGGTATGCACTCACCGGTGTGCACGCCGACTTCGCCCAGGGAACAGGAAGCGCGCGACGATACGACCCGGAGGTGTCAGTCTTCTCGGCGATCGAGGACGATTCGAAGGCGGCCTGGCACGACCTGGCGACGCTGACAGGACCCGGTGGCACCGCTGTGCTCTTCCGAGCACTCGAGGTCGTTGCGCCGGCCGGCTGGATGGTGACCTTCGTCGGGCGCGGTCACCAGATGGTGCTGACTGGCGACCCGCCAGACCTGGCGGTCCCTTCGGCGGTGCGTCCACTGGGCTCCGATGACGTGCCACAGATGCTGGCGCTGGTCGAACTGACGCAGCCGGGGCCGTTCCGTCCACGGACCAACGAACTCGGCGGTTATGTCGGGATCTTCGAAGGCGACACGTTGATGGCGATGGCGGGCCAGCGGATCAGTATCGACGGCTTCACGGAGATCAGCGCAGTGTGCACACATCCGAATGCTCGGCGGCGTGGCTATGCGGCGGTAGTGACCACCGAGGTGTCGCGTGCACTGCTGCGCACAGGTGTGACGCCGTTTCTGCATGTCGCCGAGACCAACATCGGAGCACTCCGCGTATACGAACGTCTCGGTTTCGCAACCCGGGTGCTCACCAATTTCGTCGGTGTGAAACGGACGGAATAACCGATCGGTGCCGAGTTGTTGATACAACAACTCGACGGTATCCACGCCGAGCTCTGACAACGGCGTCGGCATCCAACGTCGAGCAGTCCCCCACTCGCTCACGCTCCAGAAAGTTGCGCCATGGCGTCGTATACGGTCCTCCTCCTCCCCGGCAGCCTGCGTGCCGGCTCATTCACGACGGCGCTACTCAAAGCGGCCGGCGAACTGCTCCCCGATGACATCGACGGCGAACTCGTCGACCTCATCCGTCCGCTTCCCTACTATGACGGCGACCTCGACCATGATCCGCTGCCACACTCGGTCATCGAGATGCGCGCCAGGGTTGCAGCTGCTGACGGCATCATCGTGTCGACCCCGGAATACAACGGCACGGTCCCTGGCGGTCTGAAGAACTGGGTGGACTGGGCAACACGTCCATTTCAGGCCCACGCGATGATGAACAAGCCGGTGGTCGTACTCGGTGCCTCGCCGGGCCCGAAGGGTGCAATCAACGCCGTCGAGTACCTGACCAACGTGTTCGGCTACCTCGGTGCGCGGGTCGCCGGTGAGAGTGTCAGGTTCGCGAGCGTCGGCGACTTCATTGTCGAGGACGGCAAAGTCGATCCGTTGATCATCGACCAGTTGCGCCCGTTCGTCGAGTCACTCGTCGCCGAAGTCCGTAACCCGGCTGCTCCCTAGCCGATCGCCTCATCGGATGGCGAGGAGCGGGTCGTCGAGGACGTGGCTGACGAAGCCGCTCGGACCGACCGGTTCCACGCCACCGAGAGTCACCCTGCGCATCCGGCGATCGATGGTGCCGTAGTCGTCGGTGGCGTAGTGCATCGTCGCCTGGTTGTCCCACATCACGACGTCGCCGCGCTGCCAGCGGTGGCGCATCACCAGTTCCGGTTGGGTGACGTGTTCGTACAACAGCCGCAGCACACCGTCGCTCTCGTGGCGGGCCATGCCGAGCAGGTGAGAGGTGAAGCCAGGGTTGACGAACAGCGAGGGCCTGCCGGTGCGCGGGTGCATTCTGACGACCGGATGAACGACGGGCGGGACCGCCATCGCCGCCTCGAAGAGCGCCGCTGCGTCGGTGCGGGTCATCGCCGAATCGAATGGTTCGCCCCAATAGGCCAGGGGCGTGATCCGGTGCACAGCGAGGAGTGCGTCAGCGAGCTGTCGCAACGGAATCGAGAGTGTCGAATACGCCGTCCGCATGTCGGCCCACAGCGTGTCGCCGCCGTGATCCGGGACGGTCTCGGCGACGAGGATCGAGGCTGCCGGCGGCTTCGACATGAACGTCACGTCGGTGTGCCAGCGAGCATTGCGCCCACCTGCTGCGCCATCGAGTACGAGGATTTCCGGGTGACCGTCGAGACCTGGCACGACCGGGTGAGCCGGCGTCGGGCTGCCGAGCTGGCGGGCGAGCGCCACCTGTTCTGCAGGTGACAAGTGCTGGCAGCGGAAGACGAGCACGAGGTGCTCGGCGAGCAGATCGGGGATGGCGGCAGCAGCGTTCGCATCGGTGAGTTCGGCGCCGGCCAACTCGGCACCGAAGGCTCCGGTGATCGGCAACACCGACCACGGAGTTGACAGTTGCGACGCCATCGACATCAGAGTGAGGCTATGCCCTGTTCATTCACAGATTGCCGAAGATCGGTCGCACCGTGCGCACGGGGCGTTCAATCGCAGGCACCCGTTGTCATCCACTGTCACGCCGATTCCGTCGTCGCCGAATTCACGTGACCACGACCTTGCCGACCCAACCGACCCGGCACGCGGTCACGCCGATTCCGTCATTGCGGAATTCACGTGACCGCGACGGCCTGCTGCTGAGGTTCATTCGCTCAGCGTCCACGGAATCTCGAGCGGCAATCGCTGTGTGAGCACGACGTGGACCACCGTCGAGCCGTCGCCTGTTCCCGGCGCAGCGGCGACGGTTACGAGCGGCCGCGTGAGCACGCCACCAATGCCGGCCGGGTAGTGCTCGCCGACAAAATCTTCGTTTTCCGTTGCCAATGTGATCTGTTCGCTCACGACGCAGACGCAGTGGCTCTCCGAATGGCTGGCGATTGCGGCCGCGGTGCCGGACGGCCACACCACGAGCCACGCCTGATAGGCGTCGGTCTCGAGGATCAACGAACCCGTGGGTCGATGCGGCGTGACGCCAGTCTGCAATTCCCACGGTACGGCCACGCTCGCCAGGCCGCTGGCGATGGACCAGATCCAGCTCTGGTTGGCGGGTTGCGCCGACGGATGCGACGAGCGCGATCCGACCTGTGACCATGACCGGCCGGTACGACACAGCGAGACCAGGTCAGCGAGATCGTCGTGCCTCCTGTGTCTTGCGGGTGATGTCATCAGCGTGACCTTTATTGTCGGGTGGAGGAGGAGTCCTGTGATCCGATCAGCATCGTAGCGAATTACGACTAATTTGGTCAACAATTATGACATCGAGTCATCTAATCGACTTCTGGCCCGATCCTTCGCCAACCCATCTAATGTCGAGCGGGTGGTACGGCAGGACACGCTCGCGATCGTCGAGGACGAAGTGACGGCATGTCGTGCCTGCCAGCGGCTCGTCGCCTGGCGGGAGTTGGTCGCCGTCGACAAGCGTGCCGCATACCGTGACTGGGAGTACTGGGGACGCGGAGTGCCGGGATTCGGCGACCCACACGCATCCGTGCTCGTGCTCGGTCTCGCTCCCGCTGCACACGGGGCCAATCGGACCGGCAGGGTCTTCACCGGTGATCGCAGCGGCGACTGGCTCTTTCGGGCGATGCACCGGGCAGGATTCGCCAACCAGGCGACATCGACGTCGGCCGACGACGGCCTGCAGTTGACCGGCGCGTGGGTCACCGCCGCCGTCAAATGTGCACCTCCCGACAACACGCCGTTGCCTGACGAGCGCAGCAGATGCGCGCCGTTCATCGAGCGGGAACTGACATTGCTCACCGATCTCGTGGTCGTTGTCTGCCTCGGAGCATTCGCCTACGAAGCGGGATGCCGCCATCTGGGCGTTCGACCTCGACCGAAGTTCGGCCATGGTGTCGAGGTTCCGGTTCCACAACGGGGCCTGACGATGCTGTGCTCGTTCCATCCGAGTCAGCAGAACACCTTCACCGGCAAGCTCACCGAGGCGATGCTCGACGACATCTTCACCCGTGCCAGCACCTTGAGTGCTCAGGCCTGATGCAATGGCGTGGACTCGATTGCTCCGTCACACGAGGGCGGCGATTTCGCCCGCTCCATAGACGATCGAGATGACAAGGAGGAAGATGCCGAACAGCCGTTTGAGGCGGTCCTCGTTGACGCGCAGTGCCAACGCTGCGCCGAAGACGGCACCCGGAATCACGCCCACCGTCAGCCACGATGCGAAGCGCCAATCGATGTCATGATTGACGAAGGCGTGCACGATCGTGCCGGGGATGGCAAAGCAGCCGACGCACACCAGACTCGTGGCAACGGCCGACCTCATCGCCAGGCCGAGCCGCGAGCGGAACATCGGCACCATCACGATTCCGCCGCCGATACCCAGCAATCCCGAGAGCAGACCGGCGGAAATGCCTGTCAGTGCGGCGGCGGCAGCTGGCCGCTTCGCCGGAACGAGCAGGGCGTCCGCCGAATGCGTGCCCAGCAGCGAGATCCCGCACCACAGCAGTAGGGCCGCTGTCAGGATCATCAACGGATGTCCGTTTCCCGGCAGCAGATGCGAGACGCGTGACCCCACCACCGAAGCGACTATCCCCGGCGGCGCAGCAGCCAACACGGCCTTCGCGCTCACCAACTTCTCGCTACTGAACTTGACAGACCCGGTGATCGCGCCAGGCAGGATCGACGGCAGCGTCGTACCGACGGCAAGCGCTGCCGTGCAGCCGAGGGCGCGGATGAGCGGCGTCGAGATCACCGCCCCGCCGACACCGAAGAGCCCGGACATGACGCCGGTGCCGATGCCGCCCAGCAGCGTCAGGGCGTCTCGAAAAACTCCGGGATCCACTGAGTCGTCAACGATCTGACGCAGCGCGCATGGCAGTACGCGCCATCCGACCGAGGGAGCCGAGCTTGCTTTGCGGCTGCGAGGGTTGTCGCACTGGCGTCTACTCCTTGTGGGCGTGCCGTCGGCTCTTCGTCGGATCTTCGTCGGCTCTTCGTCGGCTCTTCGTCGGCAACGTAGTCTGCCTGGCCGGTGCGGCACGCGAACGGGCGGGAGATACGTCACGGCGGAGGTCACCCGTTACGGCCGTATCCTCGATCTGGTCATGCCGCGCAAGCCGAAACCATCTCCTCCCAGTTCGACGCTGGTCCTCTTCGTCCGCCACGGTCAGACGGCGACGACGGGCACGATGCTGCCCGGCCGGGCACCAGGTCTGCACCTCGCCGACGTCGGCAACGAACAGGCGGCGAAGGTCGCACAGCGCATCTCCGAACTGAAGACCATCGACGCCGTCTACGCCAGCCCGCTGGAACGTGCCCGCGAAACGGCCGCGCCGATTGCCAAGGCGCGCGGACTGAAGGTACAGATCGAGCGAGGGCTGTTGGAATGCGACTTCGGCGACTGGACCGGCCGGGAATTGAAGGAGTTGTTCAAGCTGCCGGAGTGGTCACAGGTCCAGCGCTATCCCAGCGGGTTCCGGTTCCCGAACGGCGAGAGCTTCGTCGAAATGCAGACCCGCATGGTCAACGCCGCCGCCAAGCTGTGCGCCCTGCACCCCGGCGGCACGATCGTCGCCGTGAGCCACGCCGATCCGATCAAAGCGATAGTCGCCTCCGCCATGGGCACGCATCTCGATCTCTTCCAGCGCACCGTCATCTCGACGTGCTCGGTCACGGCCATCGCCTATTCCTCCCACGGTCCAATCGTGTTGACGGTCAACTCCACTGGCTCATCGCTGAGTGAATTGCGCCCATCGTGAACGTCGTGAACCTCTTGGCCGCCGGCGCGCCGAACCGGCACGTGTGATGAGCGGGTTCTTCGAGTTCGGTGACATCGACGCCTTCACCGCCGGGGCCGTCGGCCGCCCAGGGCAGCGCGTCTTCCTGCTGCAGGCACGCGCCGATGGTCGCCGGGTGACGCTGAAGTGTGAGAAGCAGCAGGTCGGCGCGCTCAGCCAGTACCTGCGTCAATTGATGAACGACCTGCCGACACCGGACGATCAGCCGATTCCTGCAGCGCTCGAACTCATCGGTGCGTCAGACCCGGAGTTCGTGATCGGACCGATGGGCCTTGGCTATGCGCGAGATCTCGACCGTCTGGTGTTCACTGCCGAGGAATTCGTGCCGACGGATGACGAAGGTGAATTGGACCCCGAACTATTGGAGGATCGGGGCCGGATGCGCGTGCATCTGACTCGGGCCCAGGCGGCGGCGTTCATCAAACGTGTCGACGAACTGTTCGCCCAGAGCCGGCCATCGTGTCAGTTCTGCGGTCTGCCGATGGATCCCGATGGACATCCATGCCCTCGGATGAACTGACCCAGCCAGCAGGGCCGGAGACCGACCCGCTGCTGATGCTCGCAAACGGGGACATCGAGATCGTCGGGCGGATGCCGTGGAGCAGCAATGCCACGTTCCTCGTCACGTTGCGCGACGGCGAAACAGAGGCGCGGGCGATCTACAAGCCCGGCAAAGGCGAACGGCCGCTCTGGGACTTCCCCAATGGTCTGTTCCGGCGGGAGGCGGCAGCGTACGAGCTCTCGCACGCACTCGGTTTCGACGTCGTCCCGCCGACGATCGTGCGCCAGGACGGCCCGATGGGCGCGGGGTCGCTGCAATGGTTCATCGAGGCCGACTTCAAGGAGCACTACTTCTCGCTGCACGAGCGCGGGCCGGACTACGACGACCAGTTCCGCACGATGGCGCTGTTCGATCTGATCGCCAACAACACCGATCGCAAATCCGGCCACTGCCTGCTCGACGCCAACGGCCGCATCTGGGGCATCGACAACGGGTTGTGCTTCGCCGAGGAGTTCAAATTGCGAACGGTCATCTGGGAGTTCGGCGACGAACCGATCGCCGAGAACCTGCTTGGCCCTGTCCGTCGCCTTGTGCAGACCGTCCCGCTGCCGATAGCGACGTTGCTCAGCGACGATGAGATCGTGGCGATGCTGGAGCGGGCGGAAGCGGTTGTCGAAGACCCGACCTTCCCCGTCGACCACAGCGGCCGCCGCTACCCCTGGCCGCTGATCTGATCTGATTTCCTCGCACGGGATCTCCGCTCGCCAGGGCTCGCTTTGGTCCCGGCTCGGGAGCGTTGCCGCTCAGTCGGGCAAGCCCTCCTGTCGCTTGCCTCGCGAGAAGGCTCTGGCCACACGATTGCAGACCACGTCGGCCGAGCGAGATTTAGTCGCCGCCGGGAGTTGGGTCGTCGGCGATGACGGCAGGCTCTGGTTCTGGGGGGACCACGGCCGGAGTACCTTCTGACACTCCGACGACCTCGAACTGCGGGATCACGACCTCAGCCACGACGGCGGCGTCGACGGCCGAGGCCGGCGCAGCCGCGACTGCATCCGTTGCAGGGGGCTTTGCGGCGGCGGGTGCGGCCTTCTTCTTCGGTTCCGGAACGCCGATGGAGGGGGCGCGGTCGGCGGCGAGCGGCCAGCGACGTCTGCTGACGATCGACAGCAGACGCAGCAACTTCATCGCCTTCTCGTCCTCCATCGCCGGACGGGCGATGATCGTGCCGTCGGCGATCATCCGGTCGACGACCTCTTTACCGAGGTCCGTGCGCACCACGGTCAACGTCCAGTCGTTGTCCTCACCGATCCCGCCCGTGGAAACATCGGCGTGTTCAGCAGCAAAGTCAGGGCACGACTTGCAGCCCTCACGCGTCCACTGGTGGCATTCCTTCAAGTCGATCTCGTGATACGAACCGTCGCGCATCCAGATCTGGAAGACGCCCTTGATGTTCATCTTGACCATGTCGCGCTTGTGCAGGCCGTACTTGGCCTCGAACAGCTCCTCGAAGATGGCCTCGTCGAACGTCTTCGAGCACAACAGGCCGATGTTGAACTGGAACGGCTTGGACACCTTGCCGGCCTTGCGCGCCCACATCACCGGCGGCGACGACGTCTGACAACCCATCCCGACCAGCGCCAGGCGCTTCAGACCGGCTTCGAGCGCCTCAGGAAGCGCGAGTGTGTTCGCCGAATAGGTGTAGCGGGAACCTGCTGATGCAAGTACCTCTTCACGGTTGCGGGCAACACCGGGCTTGGCCTTCCACGACAGCCCGCCATCGGCGTCCGGCGGCTCCATGAACGACGTCAGCGCGGCGTCGATGTAGTCGTGATCCAACAGCCACAGCAGCATTGCCCCGACGAAGCCGCCGTCCTGGCCCATTTTGTGGACCGTCTCGTCGCTCGCACGTGTCAGCCACAGGTCCTGATAAACGCCGTACATCTCCTCGGGCTTGCGGACACGACCGAACAGGTGCTCGTCAGCTTCCGGCTCCCAGATGCGAAAACGCGGACAGGCACGGGTGCACGTGGTGCATCCCTTCTCGCCATGGATGCAGTTGTCGGCCCCGAGTTCCTCTTCGAGATGGAACGGCTTGTAGCCGCCCTCGCCGTGGTTGTAGCCGATGACTTCGTGCGGGCAAGTGATCACACAGCCGGCGCAACCAGTGCACAGGCTGGCGTCAATGACCTCTGCCTTCAACTCTTTCCACTGCGCCGTCCAGCGTTCTGGCTTGGATGGCGGGGCAGCGGCTGGCGTGTCGGTCCCTGCGGCAATCACCGTGTCGGTCAACGTCATTTCCCCAATGTAGGTGGTCTGCGGCGTTCCACACGCCCTGGTCGTGGGGGGGGGGGGGGGGGGCCGG
>JAYTOR010000263.1:0-3330 GCA_043747685.1 Actinomycetota bacterium | reverse complement strand
TGGAAGAGATCACCTGACGAAGTTCGGCCTCGAAGTCGAAGGCCGAGAGGCAGTCCATGCATCCGTCGAGGTGCCCCTGGATCGCCTGGTGAGCGCCCTCTGACAATTCGCCGTCGAGGAACAGTTCCAGTTCCTCAAGAGTTTTGTTGCAATCGGTCATGGCGGGTGATTCTCCGGGACAGTTACGTTGCGACTTCAAGATCTGGGGTCTCCTGGTCGGGTTTTACAAGTGTCGACTCGGCTTCGGGTGGTTGGACCAACCCACGTACCAAGGCAAATTCGTACAACTCGCGTTGCATCGCTTTTCTTCCCCGATGCAACCGCGACATCACGGTACCGATGGGAATCTCTAGCATCTCGGCAATTTCCTTGTAGGAAAAATCCTCGACATCGGCAAGCAGCACCGGCAACCGGAAGTTTTCCGGAAGGTGTTCCAGCGCTGCTTTGACCTCATCGTCGGTGAACAGGTCCATCAACTGGTCTTCGGCACTGCGGCTGAGCAGCGCACCTTCGAGGCCGCCGATGCGCCGGTAGAGGTAGAGGTCTTCGACATCGGCGAGGTCGCTCTCGTCGGGCCGGCGCTGTTTGGACCGATAGATGTTGATGAAGGTGTTCGTCAGGATCCGATAGAGCCATGCCCGTAGGTTCGAGCCCTCCTCGAAGGACCCGAACCCCCGATAGGCCTTGAGGTAGGTCTCCTGTACCAGGTCTTCGGCGTCGGCACTGTTGCGTGTCATCCGCCGAGCGGCAGCGAACAGTTGCGGCATGTATTGCATGGCCTGCTGCTGAAAAGTCGCGCGATCGGCCATGCCCCGAAGGTAGTCGCCAGCGCCATGCGGCGACGGATTCTTTGCTGTTGCGCTTGTCTCAGCGAACGCCCGCGGCCGCTCAGCGTGGTGGACCGGCAAGAATGGCTCGGTGAGCCCGACTCGAACCGCAGCCGTCAGCGCCGCTGTACTGGCAATGACGCTGACTTCGTGTGCCTCGAGCACGATCGTGACGCAGGGTACCTTGGCTCCCGTCGACCGCCCGTTTGTCGGCACGACAGCGCCGTTGTCGACGGGAACTTCCGCTGTGACGACGCCGCCGGCGGGTGCGACAGTCACCGGAGCATCGACCGTCGACGTCGCGCCGACGGCCGTAGCAACCGGTCCCGGAGCACCGACCGTTCCGGGAGCAGCGACCATCGCAGGAACTGTCGCTCCCACCGTTCTCGGCTCCGGGCCGCTGACGGCGATCACCTTTGTCACCCTTGCCGCCGGTCAGGGTCCGTCTCCGACGATCGCTGCCCCGACGACCGCTGCTCCGACGACCGCTGCTCCGACGACCGTAACGTCGACCTCCGCGACGACCGCCGCCTCCGTCGCCGCTACCCCGTCGGCGAGCGTCTCCCCACCCGTCGCTGCGGTCGGCGCGGTGACCTGCATCCCACAGTCCTTCGGCAGGGGCATCGATGCTGACAGCATCAAGCTCGTCGAAAAGGCGTTGCACGCCACGCAGAACGGAAATTTCGACACGTTGATGCTCGATCTCAACCAGTGGGTCGTCAACGGCAAGACGATCCTCGAACAGAAGTGGCGGTCGGAAGGATTCGACCCGAAGACCGACCAGGTCTCCTTCCTGACGTTCTATGCCCTCGGTATCGCCTGTCCGAACTACACGTTCGTGCCGGGCGAAGGGACGCTCGCGACGGCGCCGTACAAGCCGCCCGTCGGCAACTGCCTCGATCACACGGTTGCGCTGGATGCGAGCACAGGTGGGGTCTTTCCGAACAACGACATCAAGGTCGTTCAACAGGCGCTGTACGAATTGAACGTCTATTTCAGCGGCATCGGCGGCACGCCGGGAACAAAGACGATGGCTGCCCTCTACAAGGCGATCGGCGGCGGTTTCAGTACGGACAATCCTCTCCACGAACTGTCGCTGGCGCAACTCGGACAGTTGCAGATCGCCTGCTGAACGGCGTCGGGCAGGCACGGATGGATGGGCATGGATAACGGGGCTTCGCCGCTCGAACTGCTCGGTGTGATCGGACAACAGGAAGTCGCCATCGGGTTGGCGCTTCGTCATGTCGAGTTGTTCACGACGCGTGGTCTGTTGACGATGCTGTCACACGAACCCGTTGGCGAACCGAAGGCTGCAGTGATTGCCTGCGGTGGGGCGATGGGTGGGCTGCTCGGGCCGGCCAACGGGCTGTATCACCACCTCGGAACGTCGCTCGTTCCGGCCGGCGTCGTGACCATTCGCCTGTCGTACCGGCGGCCGAACGACCTGACCGCCTGCTGCGTCGACATGGCGGCTGCCGTGCAGATCGCTGTTTCGCACGGCGCTCGGCGGGTGGTGGTGATGGGCCACAGCTTCGGCGGCGCGGTGGCGATTCGTGTCGCTGTCGGCCTCGGCGATGTCGTCGATGGGGTCGTCACGTTCGCCACACAATCTGCAGGCTGCGAGATTGCCGGCGGGCTCGCCGGTCGACCGATGCTGATGTTCCACGGGACCGACGACGAGATTTTGCCATTGCAATCGAGCAAGGTTGTCAGGGCGATCGCCGGAAGCGGAGAGCTGGTCGAACTGCCAGGTGACGGCCATCTGCTGGCACGCAGTGGCGAACAGATCAGAGCACGACTCGACCCGTGGCTCCGCGAGGTCCTCGAACTCGCCTAATGCTCTGTGGGTCCATCGCCGGCCGAGGGACCGATCCGCAAAATCTGACCGTCGTCGAAACCTCTGGCGACGACTTCGAGGGTGTTGCGGTACTCCTCCCACCATCTGGCATCGCTGGACGGCATGTTGGTGTTGTCGTTGCGTAGACCGCTTGACCCGTCGATGAGTTCGCGGACGACGTCTGCGTGACCCGCGTGCCTGTTGGTCTCGGCGATCATGTGGACGAGCACCCGGTGCAACGTCACCTCGGCGCGCTCCGGAGGCCACCACGTCACCCGCCCGACGGAGTCGAGGCCCAACGAGTCGATGGTGGCATCGGAGTGCTGCCACGCCCGCTGATACAGACCGACGATCTGCTGGCGCGACTCGCTGGCCGTCGCCCACATGTCGGCGTTCAATGCTGCGCCTTCGTCCATCCACGGCAACGGTACGTCGAACGGCCGGGCGAAGGTCTCGCCGAAGTACCCCAGTTCGACGCTCGCGAGGTGCTTGATCAATCCGAGCAGATTGGTGCCGGTCGGCACGAGCGGTCGACGGATGTCGTAGTCCGAAAGACCCTCCAGTTTCCAGACCATCGCATCGCGGGCGATCTGCAGATAGCGATGGAGATCATCCTTCGGGTCTGATGCTGGCACCGCTCGAGCATGACACAACCGCTCGATCCCC
>JAYTOR010000262.1:0-8536 GCA_043747685.1 Actinomycetota bacterium | reverse complement strand
ACAGATCGGCACGATCGGCCGTCAGTCCGCCGCAATTCGCGAACACCCCCGCGTACAGCGCCGGGATCAGCGTGGCGAGTTCCGGCGGGACGACATATTTGGCGAACTGCGAATCTGCCGTCGGCGGGAGTGAGTTCCAACGATCCTTGTCGTGCATCGGCACGATGACTTCGTTGAACAGCGGGTTGCCGAGACGCGATACCTGGACGAATGGTCCCGACTGGAATGTCAATCCGTTGCTGACGCGGAACGTCCCACGCCGACGGTACGCAGACGTCCAGACGCCGATGGTGGAGTTTGCCGCCAGCGGGTCTGTCGGCACGCTGTGGTCGGATGTCAGGTCGCTGACCACGTCGTGTAGCGCCTGGGATGCACCCAACTGGCACCGATGCGCTCGCAGTCGACGCAGCCGTTGCCGCTGAATGCTTCGGTCTGCACGCTGTCGAGGTGACTGCACTGATCGCTCATGCCTTCAGGGTAGCCACGCACGGCCCCGGCGTCGACGGTGGGCAACGGAGGTATGGGCATGTATCGCCACTCGGAATTCCGGGTAAGTCCGACAGCATGAGTGATCATTTGTCAGACGTTGCAACCCTCCGCAAGAACGCCCGTAAGCACATCAACAAGGGTCCGATCACCGAAGCCTACGGTGCCGACCGCAAGCGCGTAATCGAGGTGCTCAACGAAGCGTTGGCAACCGAACTCGTTTGTGTGCTGCGCTACAAGCGGCACTATTACATGGCAGAGGGGATCGACTCCGGCCCCGTTGCGGCCGAGTTTCTCCAGCACGCCGGCGAAGAACAGGGCCACGCCGATCAGATTGCCGCGCGCATCGTCCAGCTGCAGGGCGAGCCGGACTTCAACCCGGCGACGCTCGTCGCCCGCAGCCATGCGGAGTACGTACCCGGCGAGTCGCTCGTCGACATGATCAAAGAGGATCTCGTCGCAGAACGGGTCGCGATTGCCTCCTACGACGAGATCGCCCAGTGGCTCGGTGACAAGGACATCACCACCCGTCGGCTGATGGAGAGTATCCTCGCCGTCGAAGAGGAGCACGCAGATGATCTGCTGACGTTCCTCAAGCACTTCGGCATGGAGGACGCGCTCGCCGAATAGCCGCAGGCGACCTCACTGCGTCGTGACTGCCGAGTGGCTATGGTGAAGGCGTTCGAGGGAGTTGCTCGTCAGGGGAAGCAGGACCACATGAACGTTCGATCCATTCTGTCCACCAAGGGTTCTGCCGTCGAAACGGTGACGAGGGAAACGTCACTTGGCGACGCAGTCGCGACACTGCGCGATCGTAAGATCGGGGCGCTTGTCGTTTCCAGAGATGGGCGGTACATCGACGGCATCCTTTCCGAACGAGACGTGGTGACGGCACTTGCCGCCCACGGAGCCAGCGTGTTGGGGCGCAGCGTCGAGTCGGCGATGTCACGCAGCGTTGTGACCTGCTCAGCGGAGGATTCGGTCGAGAGCCTGATGGAATCGATGACCGACGGTCGTTTCCGCCATATGCCGGTCGTCGATGCCGATGACCAGCTCTGCGGCATCGTCTCGATCGGCGATGTCGTCAAAAGCCGCCTCAACGCATTGCAGGCCGACAACGACGCGCTGATGGACTATCTCCATCAGGGTCGCTGACCCCGCCCGTCAGTCGTCGCCCTCCGCCTCTGCCATCACGTCGGGAAGCACGTCGGCGGTCAACCGCCCGGCGCACATCTCCTCCAGGTAGTCGCCGAAGTGCAACTGCTGATAGTCGAGCAGGCTGAAGATCTGCAGCAGAATCTCATCGGACAGCGGGGCGATCGAATCGATGAGCATCGAATATCTCATGTGCAACGAGGCGTCGTCGTCGAGTTCGAAGTGGCCGAGTACGAGTTGGCCGGCGAGTTGCGGCAGTGCCTGGAGTACGTCGGCGCGTAGGAGCTCCGGAACGTCGAGCGGATAGGCGAGGTCGAAGGTCATCAGACGCGAAGCCGGGCCATCGTCGCCGTTCAGTGTCAAGCTGCGCACCAGCAGTTGGTGGGTACTGACCCGACCCTGTTGGAACTGGCGGTCGTCTGCCATTTCGACGAACAGTTCGCCGAGCGGCGGGTTCGATGCGGTGCGGTAGCCGAGGCGGTTGAGGGCGACCTCGATGAGGATCAGCTCGAGCGGTAGCGTCGGCTCGTCAGCCACCATCGCCGGCCTGCTGGATCAGCTCGTCGAGTATCGGTGCCGGGATGTCGCCAGAGCACACGCCCTCAACGTAATCCCCGAAGTGCTGCTGCATCTGGTCGAAGGCGACGATCGACTCGATCGTGGCGGCGTTTCCAATGGGTTCGTCGGCATCCGACGAGAGCGTCCACGAAGCGTGAACGGAGCCGTCGTCATCCAGGCGGACGTGTCCGGTCGGCAGGTAATTGTTGATGATCGACAACGACGTCGGCAGGTCCTGCATCGCGCTCGCTTCGACGGCGAAGGGGTATGCGGCGTCGAGGGCGAGCAGGCGAACGCCGTGCGCCGGGTGCTGTGAGAGCAGGATATTCACCTTCGCCGCCGCCTGCACCGCCGGTCTGCCGACGTCGAGTGTCGCCGTCGACTCGTCCACGGTCACCGTGTAGCCGCGGGCTTCCAGCGGATCCTGCAGACCGCTGAGTTCGATGAACGCCTCCGCTCTGTCGACGGTCATCGGTCAGCGCTTCTTCAGGGCTTTGATCCACTCTTCGTAGAGCTCCGGGCCCTTGTCCTTGTTCGCCGTCATCACATGTATCGAAAGGCCGGAGGCCATGACCTGACGGGTGGCGGACTTTTCCTTGGCGGGATTGCCTGCCGAGTTGATGACGTTGTCCGTCATCCCCTTGATCAGCCGGTCGTACAGCGCAAGTTTGCTGGTCTCGCTCTTGTCGTCGCCCTTGCTGTTGTGGTACGCCTGCTTGGCCATCCGTACGCCGACGGCGAGCATCTTGCCGCCGCCGCTGCCGACTTTGAGACCTGCGCCGACGGCGGCACCGGCACCGGACAGGATGGCGATGTCACCGGCGATCGCCGGCAGTGTCAGGCCGATATTCAACGCTCCGCGCTTGATGCGTTTGGCAGCGATCTCCTGGAGGTTCTTGGCAAGCATGTAGTTCTTGGCTTCTACAGCTTTGGTCTTGACAGCGTTCTTCTCGTCGACCTGGGCGGTCAACGAGCCATGGGATGTCGTGTGTGCTGTTTCCTTCGTCCTGGCACCGGTGAGCTGGCGCGTTTTGGTGGTGATCAGTCCCGGCAGCAGGCCGAGTCGGGTCGTGTCGTCCTTGGTCTTCGGCTTCTTCGCCTCGAGTGTCTTCTTCTCGAGTTTCAGCGTCTTCAATTTTTTGTCGAGCTGGTGCGCTTTCCGTCCACTACTGGTGACGAGTGCTGCTGCATTAGTCAGGGCCGTCGTCGCGTCTGCGAGTTCCGTGTCGATCGAGCCGCTGTTGTCGATGAGGCCCTGCGCCGTCTTCTTGTAGGACTTGTTGCTACTCAAGAGCGATTCCCTGCCCGGCGGCTTGAACGTGCGCTTGTCGTCTTTCATCTCGATGAACGCGCAGAATGCGTAGCCGATATTGATGCCGTTCATGATCATGTCGATGCAGTTGATGGCGATGCCGATACCTGGTACTGCCGCGAGCGCCGGACCGGAGACGGTGCTGAGATGGGACATGAACTTGTTGCATAGTTCGACGGTGCCCTTGCCGGTCTCGAGGATCGCTTTGACGAGTTCACCGACGCCTGCCGCTTTCTCAGGGTCTGACATCTCGGCACCTTTGCTGACGAGTTCGTAGATCGACTTCACCATGTTGTAGCCACCCTGGAAGATGGAGATGAATCCGGCGATCTCACCGAGCACCTTGTCGGCGATATCGGTGGTGCTGCCCTTATCGGACCCCTGCGCCGTCTTGGTGATGCTGCTCATGCCTGCTGCCGTTTTCGTTCCAGAACTGGCGAGGCTCATACCGGCACCGACCTTCTCCATGGCCTTGGCCTCGGTGTCGGTAAACACCTTGACGGCTTTGCTGATGTCGAGGATCAGGTCGAATGTCGACAATCCGCCGGCTGCCATCGTGATCTGGCCCTGCTGTACGTCGTCACCGGCAAGACCTGTCGTGTTGATGTCCTTGCCGGTCGCAGCGGTCTGCTGATCCGTGCGGTAGCTGTTGGCGGAGTCGAACTCGCCGATCGCGCCGGTGCCGCCCTTCAGGCTCTCCATCACGTCGTTGGCCTTTTCGTGGCCGCCCGTCTTCTCGCCCTGCGTTCCGAAATCTGCCTGTGCCTTTGACAGGTCTGGGAGATCTTTGCGCTGCACACTGCGTCTGCCGGCACCGCCCTGTTGCAATGTGTGGGTGAGTTCGTGGGCGAGGAGGCTCTGACCGCTCGACGACGAAGCACTCGGCATCGCCTCGTTGAAATAGATGTCGCTCCCGACGGTGAACGCCCTAGCACCCATCTGGTTGTTCAGTTGCTTCGATTCCGGACCGCTGTGCAGACGCACGCCCCCGAAGTCGACCCCGCCGAAGGCTTCCTCCATCGAGCGACGCAGCGGTGCAGGCATGGCGCTGCCACCGCCTCGGGAACGCTCGACCCGCTCCGACGTGTCCTCGTCGAGGTCGCCGCCGTCCAACCCCACGGCCGTCGCGTTGGTCAGTCGCTGAATCGAGCCGAGCAGCGGTGCGACGGCGCCAGACCGTCGCGCTGTTCGGCCGGTCGTTTCAGCGGTCGCCGCCCCGATTCGTCCTCCGGAGCTGAGACGTTGGACCACCTGGGCGGCGACGGCGTCAGCCTCTCGCTCATAGCGATCGTCTGACGCACCAACACTGAGCTTCTTCTGGATCGTCAACGCCGGTGCCGGTGCTGCCTGGGTCTGTTGTCTGTCCTCGTCGAACGATCGCTGCCGATCGTTGTCGTTGTGGGTACTCGCCATCCCAACCATTCCGTTCCCGTGTTGCGGCGCCTTCGCCCGAAAGCGTGAGAGCGCCACCATCGCGACAATAGCTGCCGGCAGCGCTGAAAATCGTCCGTGGAACCACGCACTGTTCGTCGATCTGATTGACTCGCCTCAATGTCACTCTTCACGACCCCAGCTGACCTTCTCGCGTCCGTCGTCATCGAGCGGGCCGTGGCGATCCGGGCTCAATCGACATCGACGACGGCACCAGCCATCTCGATCGCAACACTCGACAGCGGCCTTGCTGCGGCGCGGGCCGATTTCGCTGAATCGCTGAGCGAAGCGTTTCCGCTGTCGGTTGTCGCTGCACGGGCGGCGCTCACGGTTGAAGAGGCAGAGGTGTTCGCCGTCGCCGTTGGCGTCGAACTTCACGAGACACTCCGCCAGCTCATCGTCAGCCTGACAGGCGATCGAGAGCGCCATCGGGTCGAAGTCGGCATGCTCGACGAGCTGTTCGGCGGAGGTCATGCAGGCGCCTTCGTTGCCGGGCCGCATTCGGGTTTGCAGCGCGCCGCACTCGTCAGGCTGCAACCGGCCGGAGCGTTCGGTCGTGCGGGACTGTGCGTCGAGGAACGCGTGATGTGGGCCCTCGTCGGGGATCGCCAGATGGATCCGGCGTTGCCGATCGAGACGGAGATCGTCGGCGGTACGGCGTCCGATCACGAGGTCGCCTTCGGTGCTGTCCTGGTCAGCGGAACGGACAGGATCCGGCGTCGACAACTGGCTGCGGGCCTGCTCGGCATGCCCTACAGCCTGATCGTTCCCGCCCCGACGACGTCGGCGGTACTGAACGGTGTCTCGGTCGCAGCGCATCCGACGAGCGTCGAGGCCGCATGGGCGGCCATCGTCCAGGAAGCGACGCTCACCGATGCGGCCGTTGTGGTCGAGGTTTCCGGGTCGCTCGATCCGATCGGCAGGCGCTGGATCGAACGGGCGACGCACTTGCGATGGGCGTTGTCCGCCACGGCACCACTCGACCTTCGTGAGCTGCCGCGGCTCGATTGGCGCGAGTTCGAAGCACCGGCGATCGAACCGACCGATGCTGAATGGGCAGCGGCCTTTGGGGCCGGCACGCCGCGTTCGCATCATCTCTCAGCGGATCAGCTCGAACAGACGCGGGTGGCGATGGCGGCGCACGGCGGCGACTTCGCCGCCGCCTTCAAACGCCTCGTCAGCCCGAAGCTCGAAGCATTGGCGTCGCGCATCCGGCCCCGTCACGGTTGGGACGACCTGATCCTGTCGCCGTCCCACGAGGCGCAGTTGCGCGATCTCGTCAGCCGCTACCACCTTGCCCATCGCGTCTACGACGACTGGGGATTTCCAGCCGTTCCGTCGCGCGGTCTCGTCGCCCTGTTCTCCGGCCCGTCCGGTACCGGCAAGACGCTCGCTGCCGAAGTCGTCGCCGGGCAATTGGGACTCGATCTCTACAAGCTCAACCTGTCGTCGGTCGTCAGCAAGTACATCGGCGAGACGGAGAAGAATCTCGACGGCCTGTTCGACGCTGCAGGGACCGGCAACTTCATACTGTTCTTCGACGAGGCGGACTCGCTGTTCGGCAAGCGTGGCGAAGTCAGCGATGCCACCGATCGGTACGCCAACATCGAGACGAGCTATCTGCTGCAGCGGCTGGAACGCTACGACGGGGTCGTGGTGATGGCGACGAACTTCGAGAAGAACATCGACCCGGCGTTCATGAGGCGAATCCATGTCCGTGTCGATTTCGCCTTACCGACCGAGCCGGAACGCCTGTTGATCTGGCGGCGCCACAGCAGCGCCGGGGCGCAGGTCTCCGACGACGTCGACTTCGCCTGGCTTGCCAAGCGATTCGATATTCCGGGTGCGGCGATCCGGAACGCGATCCTCGATGCCGCCTTCCTGGCGGCTGCCGACGACACGCCGATCGAGATGTCCTCGCTCGTGCGCGGCGTCGCCCGAGAGTTGCGCAAACTCGGCCGCCTCGTCACGCGCGAGGCCTTCGGAACGTGGTTCGAGACCGCAGCCCGGGCGACGGGCGGCTTTGTCTGAGTGAACTGCAGGGGCGTCGGTAGCCTCGACCCATGACCGAACTGGCGGTGCTCGACATCAGTCCGTTTCGTTCGGACCCGTCGTCGCCTGCCGCTGCGGACGTGGTTCACGAGTTGCGTGACGCACTGCACCGGATCGGCTTTGCCCACATCGTCGGCCACGGAGTGAGTGACGTGCTCGCCGCCGATGTGCAGTCGCTGAGCCGGCAGTTCTTCGATCTGGACGAGGCCGAGCGGCTGGCGATCGTCAATACGAACTCGCCGCACTTTCGTGGATATACGCGGCTCGGTCATGAGCGCACGGGTGGCTTACAGGACTGGCGTGATCAGATCGACATCGGGCCGGAAGATGTGGCGGAGGCAGTCAGCCAGAGCGATCCGCCCTGGCTGCGTCTGCGTGGCCCGAACCAGTGGCCGGCGACCGTGCCGTTGATGCGGCCGGTGGTGTCTGCATGGATGGAGCAGATGCAGGCGCTCGGACAGGACGTCCTGCGGGCGATCGCCGTCGGTCTCGGACAGCGCGCCAACCACTTCGACGCCAGCGTTCGAGACCCGCACGCGGTTGCCAAGATCATCCGCTACCCGGCGCAGGCAGCGAGCGAAGCGAACGATGGCCAGGGGGTCGGTTGGCACCAGGACGGCGGCCTGCTGACGTTCATCCACCAGGACGACATCGGCGGTCTGCAGGTGCAGCTCCCGGCCCGCTTCGGTGGCGAGGTGATCGATGCGGCGCCCGTCGCCGGTGCATATTTGCTGAACCTCGGCGAGATGCTGCAGTTGACATCGTCCGGGTACCTCAGAGCGACACGCCACCGGGTCGTCTCGCCACCTGTCGGCCGCGAACGCCTGTCGGTCGCCTACTTCTACAACCCGAATCTCGCAGCAACGCTGCCGGCTGTCGTGCTCCCGGAGGTGCTCGCTGAACAGACCGATGGCGGTCAGAACGCCGACGCAGCCGACACCGTGCATGCCGTTTTCGGCGACAACTTCATGAAGTTCCGGATGCGCTCGCACCCCGATGTCGCAGCACGCCACCACGCTGACCTGCTGGCAGTCGCCCGATCGTGAGTGCGGCACTCGATCATCTTGTCTACGCCACGCCCGACTTGGCGGGGACTACGGCGGCGATTTCGGCTGCACTCGGCGTCACGCCCGACGTCGGCGGACGACATATCGGACGTGGGACTGCGAACACGCTCATCGGTCTCGGCAACGGTGCGTATCTCGAAATCATCGGACCAGACCCCGACCAACCGACCCCGAGCCGTCCACGACCCTTCGGTGTCGACGAGTTGACGTCAGCTCGGCTCGTGACGTTCGCCATCCGGGTGCAGTCGATGCCGGAGGCGATCGAATCGGCGCGCCGCCACGGCTACGACCCCGGTGAGGCGCTGGCGATGCAACGGGCGACCCCGGATGGCGGTGTCCTCAGCTGGACGCTGACCGACGTGACGACGTGGGCAGATGGCGTGGCGCCGTTCCTCGTCGACTGGCTGGACTCTACGCATCCGTCGACGACCATCAACGCACATGCGGACCTCGTCGAACTACGCCTCACCCATCC
>JAYTOR010000261.1:0-5962 GCA_043747685.1 Actinomycetota bacterium | reverse complement strand
TCAGCGGTCACTTCAGCCACCAACTGGATCGTCCCGCCGAGTCTGACCCTTGCTCGCGAACCCTGGATGTCGAGTTCGACGACATCGCACCCCCATACGTTTCGCGGGCTGCCCGTCGGCATCGTCCCGTAGAGCGAAACTGCCTGCGGGCGCACGGTGACGACTGCCGGACCGTCAGCTTGATCGTGGTCGGCGGCGCTGATCGCCACGCCGTCGTTGGAAGTGAATCGGCCAGCGTTGACGACGCCTTCGATGAGGTTGACGCCGACGAGTTCGGCGACGTACCTGTTCGCCGGTCGGACAGCGAGTTCGGCGAGCGACCCCTGCTGCACCATCCGTCCGGCATCGAGCACCAGGACCGTGTCCGCCAACGCGAAGGCGTCGACAGGGTCGTGGGTGACGATGACCGACACTCCCTCGAACTGCTGCAGGCGCTCGCGCAGTTCACGCCGCACGCTGACGCGCGTCCCCGCATCAAGTGCGGCCAACGGTTCGTCGAGCAGCAGCAACTTCGGCTTCGTCGCCAGTGCACGCACCAACGCGACCCGTTGAGCCTGGCCCCCTGACAGTGCTCCGATCGAACTGGCAGCCATCGACTCGAGCCCGACATCGGCGAGTAGTTGCATCGCTTTCCGACGGGACTCACGCTTGGAACCTCCGGCGGCCCGGAGTCCGAAAGCGACGTTGTCGGCGACATCGAGATGAGCAAACAGGAGATAGTCCTGGAACATCATCCCGACGGCTCTGGAATTCGGTTCGACGAAGGCGCGACTGCTCGGCCTGTCCAACACCCGGCCGTCCTGGGTGATGCAACCATCGTCGAGTTCGAGTAGCCCGGCCAGGCACCGCAGCACCGTCGACTTGCCGGCGCCGTTCGGGCCGAGCAGCGCCACCTTTGCGCCGTCAGCCAACTGCAACTCGACGTCGAGCTGCAACGTGCCGATCCGCTTGACGAGATGTGCCTCGACGCTCATCGATCTCGTCCGATCGCCGTTCCGAGCCAACGATCGCGTAGCGACACCAGCACGATGAACGAGACGGCGATCAGCACCAGCGCCATGACGATTGCCTGTTTGGGGTCGGTGTCGAGCTGCAGGTAGACCTCAAGCGGCAGCGTGCGGGTCGTGCCGGGAAAGCTGCCGGCGAAGGTGATCGTCGCCCCGAACTCACCGAGCGCTCTCGCCCAGGCAAGCACCGCTCCGGCGATCAAGGCCGGACGGATCGAAGGCAGCGTGATCCGCCGCATCACATACCAGCGTGAGGCACCGAGCGTCCGGGCGGCATCCTCGAAGCGCTGGTCGAGTTGACGGAGTGCACCCTCGACGGTGATCACCAGGAACGGCATGGCGACGAACGTCTGGGCGACGATCACCCCGGCCGTCGTAAACGGCAGGCGGATGCCGAACCAACGCAGCAGGTATTGACCGACGAGGCCCCGCCGGCCGAGTGCATACAGCAGGGCAATACCGCCGACGACCGGCGGCACGACCATCGACAGGGTGCACAGGGCGCGAACGATCGACCTGCCGGGGAACTCGATGCGGGCCAGCATCCAGGCGAGCGGGACGCCGAAGACGATCGAAAGACCAGTCGCCCACAGCGAGCAGATGATCGACAACTTGAGCGCTGTCGGAGCTTCGCCCGTGCTCAACACCATCCACAGGCTGTTCCACGGTGCCCTCCACAGCAGGCCGGCCAGCGGCAGCACGAAGAAAATGATGGCGACTGAACCGAGCACCGGGATCACCAGTGGAACGTTGCGCCTGCGCCTCGAACTCGACCTGGACCGGGAGCTTGTGGACACCGCTCACAAGATAGTCAGTTCGTAACCAGTTCGACCTCACGACGTGATCACAGCTGCCGGGCTCTCGATGGTGATGCGCACCGCCGGATCGGGCCAGACTGACCCTGATGACTCGCCTGTTCGTTGCCGCCGACGACCGCACCGGTGCCCTCGAAACCGCAGGGATGTGCGCCGACGCCGGCTGCGGCGAAGCGGTTGCCGGCAGTGTGGCTGCGCTCGCCCGCATCGGACTGGCGGAATTGCTCGGATACGAAACAGTCGTGGTCGACGTCGGCTCACGCCACCTCGCTCCGGCCGTGGCGGCGGTACGGGCAGGGGACACCGCTGCGCTGGTGACCGCCGAGCGGCTCGCGTACAAGATCGACTCGACGTTGCGTGGCAACTGGGCTGTCGAGCTCGTCGCCAGATGGAGCAGCAGCGGACAACGGATCCTGCTCGTCCCTGCGTTTCCAGATGTCGGGCGAACATGCGTCGACGGCGTCGTGCTGGAACACGGGCAGCCCGTCGCAGCAGGACATGCCGGAACTGATCCGCTCGCCCCGATCCACTCCAGCCGACCCGCTGATCATCTCGCTCTCGCCGGCGCGCCGGCGGTGGCGTACTGCGCCGACAGCGTCGCTACTAAGGCGTGGTTGCGAGGTAGCGGCGAACCGTTCGCAGTATGCGATGCAACGACCCACGACGACCTTGCCTCGATCGGTCGGATGTGGGCGGCTTTCGGGCCGCACGTATTGCTCGCCGGCACGGCCGCAGCCATCGCCGCTGGCGCCCGAGCACTCGACGGCAACGTCACTGACAACAACATTGACGAACCCCCCGACGAGCGGTCCGTCGACCATTTGTTCGCCGGACCGGCGTTGGTCGGGCGGGCGTCGGGCGGGGCTGGCGAACACGTCCGACGGGTTCGAGGCGGGTGGCACCGGCAAGGCGCAGCGCTGGTGATCTGCGGAAGCCTCAACGCCGTATCGCGTCGCCAGATCGAGGAACTGGTCGCCGACGGTGCCGTCGCCGCCGTCATCGACTTCGATCAACCCGCCGGGCCGGGCCAACCCGCCAACGCCGTGCCTCCCGACACCGATCTGCGGTTGGTGATCGCCGCGCTGACTGGTGGTGGAATCGCCGTGCTCACGACGACGGACAGCAGGCAGCGGGACGGGAGTGGCGCCAGCGTCGTCGATCGGCTCGTCGACGGCACTGCGCACGCTCGCCGACTCGGCCGTCTCGGCTGGGAGCTTGCCGAGTCACTGCGCGTGCCGACGATTGTCGTGATCGGTGGGGACACGGCCGAGGCGGTCATCGGCGACCAGGCACTCGTCGTCTCTGGCACCGTCGCCGTCGGTGCGCCGCTGAGTGCGTTCCACGGATCAGCAACCCCGGCCATCATCACCAAGGCCGGCGGGTTCGGGCATCCGCTGACACTCGTCGAGCTACTCGATCACTCGCCTCAGCCTCCGCGATAGCGGCGGCGAATCCACCTGTCGCTCCGGGTCGGATTAATGCGACACTGATGTAATGCCAGCAGCAGAGGGATTTCGATACGACGTACGCGCCCAGGGACACGTCGTGATCTTCCACCACGGCCGTATGGCGACGACATTGCGCGGGAAGCGGGCCGAGGAGTTCATGACCGACCTGGTGGCAGGCGACGCCCAGGAGTTGATGGCGCGTGTCACCGGTAACTACAAGCACGGCAACGAGCGCGCCGCAGCAACTCATCCGCGCAACCGCCACTGATCGTCCGATCGATGACACCGATGGCGATCACGATGGGCGACTCGTCCGGCGTCGGCCCGGAAATCGTGCTACGGCGTTTCGTCGAGGTCGGCTTGTCGAACTGCGTCGTCTACGGCGACGCGGCCATCCTCCGCCACGGCGCCTCCCTGCTCGGACTCGACCTGACGATCAACGTCGTCGCCGCAAAGGATCCGCTGGTACTTCGGCCCGAGAGCTGCGACAACTGGTGGCTGGATGGACTCAGTTCCGATTCCGGGGTGATGAACGTCGTCGATGCCGGCCTGCTGCGAGCTGAGGACCACCGGCCCGGGGTGCTCGACGGTGCGTCCGGCGCGGCGGCCAGGCGGTATGTCGAAATGGCGACACTCGACGCGCTCGCCGGCCTCAACGCAGGCCTGGTGACGATGCCGATGAACAAGGAGGCGACGCAACTGTCAGACCCGACATTCGTCGGGCATACCGAGTTCATCGCTCAACTGTGCGGCGTGTCGGGCGTGACAATGATGTTGACCAACGGGCCGTTGGCGGTGACACACGTCAGTACCCACTGCTCGCTCAACGAGGCAATCCGACGGGTTCGCGCCGACCGCGTCCTGCAGGTCGTCGAGCTGACGAACACTACATTGTCGAGGTTCATCGAACGTCCGCGTATCGCCGTATGCGGCCTCAATCCCCACGCCGGAGAGCATGGCCTGTTCGGCAACGAGGACATCGAGCACATCGCTCCGGCGATCGCTCAAGCCGTCGACGCCGGCATCGACGCCAGCGGTCCGCATCCCGCCGACACTGTCTTCTACCAGGCAGTTCACCGCAACCGCTACGACGCGATCGTCTGCATGTACCACGACCAGGGTCACGGCCCGATGAAGCTGCTGGCGTTCGACACCGGTGTCAACGTCACCCTTGGGCTGCCGATCATCCGCACATCCGTCGACCATGGCACCGCATTCGACATCGCCTGGAAAGGCGAAGCGTTCACCGACTCGCTGGACCACGCCCTCGCCTACGCCTGGAAACTCGCCAGCTCGAACTGAGCGCCTGAACGACCCGAGTATCACCGGTCCGCCGGAGTATGTGCGGTCCGCTCACCGCACCGCACATACTCGCCCGGACCAGACGTACTCGCCGGACCAGACGTACTCGGGTTAGCGCGCGGACGTCGAACGGGCCGCATCGGCAAGTATCTGCTGGCTGGCGAAGCGGCCGGGAGCACCCATCACGCAGCCGCCAGGGTGGGTGCCGGAGCCGCACTGGTAGTAGCCGTCGATCGGCGTGCGGTACTGGTTCCAGCCGGGCGCTGGGCGGAAGAAGAACATCTGCGGTGCGAGGAATTCACCGGCGAAAATGTTGCCCTCCGACAGGCCGACGACCCGTTCGATGTCGAGCGGGGTGACGATCTCGCGGTGCAGTACGAGGCTCTTGAAACCCGGGAAGAACGACTCGATCGTGTCCTCGACGACATCACCGAAACCTTCACGTTCGACGTCCCAGTCGCCGTTCTTCAACTCGTACGGGGCGTACTGCACGAAGCACGACATCACATGTTTGCCTGGCGGTGCCATATCGGGATCGACGGTCGACTGGATGCAGGCGTCGATGTACGGGCGCTTGCTGTACCACCCGTACTTGGCGTCGTCGTAGGCGTGTTCGAGGTAGTCCATCGTCGGGCCGATGTTGACGAAGCCGCGGTAGTGGTCGACGCGGCCTGGCAGCGCCGGGTGCGAGGGCAGACCGTCGAGCGCGAAGTTGACCTTTGCCGACGTGCCTTGAAAGCGGAATCGGCGGATGTTGTCGACCAGTTCGGTCGGTAGTTCACGGGGGTCGACAAGTTGCGTGAACGTGCGGCGAGGGTCGAGCGAACTGACGACGACAGCGGCGTTGAGCTCGGTCCCATCGACCAGCGCAACGCCTGTCGTCCTGCCGTTGGAGGTGATCACGTGATCGACCGCCGTGTCGAGGACGATCTCTGCGCCGAAGGCCTGCGCGGCGCGGGCGAGCACCTGGGTGAATCCGCCGTTACCACCCTTGTGGAACCCCCAACTGCCGAACGATCCGTCGATCTCGCCGAGCTTGTGGAACAGCAGCACGAGGCCGGAACCTTGCGATCGCGGCCCGACCTTGCTGCCGATGATTCCCGACGATGCAAGCGTCGCCTTGACGATATCACTCTCGAAATAGTCGTCGAGGAAGTCCGCTGCGCTGCCGGTCAGCAATCGGACGCAGTTGTGCAGCACCCTCGGTTGCAGCCCCTTCAGATGTCGGGCGAGGTCGGCGAGTTGCAGCAGGTCGTCCGGCCCGTTGCCGAAGAGGTTCGGCGGGATCGAGTCCATCAACGGCTTCATCGCCTGGCAGATCTGGTGCATGTCGTGGTCGAACTGGTCCATCGCATCGGCGTCGTGTCTGGAGTGCCTGGCGATCTCGTGG
>JAYTOR010000260.1:0-3290 GCA_043747685.1 Actinomycetota bacterium | reverse complement strand
CGCCTATCGGTCAGGTGGCAACCGTGCAGCCGTAGCCGGCCGTGCGGTCCGTCCCGATGACAGGCTGGAAGCCCTCGAAGTTCAGGGCAGCGTTGATCTCTGTCTTGTAGCTGACACCGGTCACGGTGTCGATCGTGTGCTGGCCTGTCGTTGCGTGGCAGAGCCACGAGACGAATTGGCGAACTGCTCCGCCAGGACCCGAAGTCGCTCCGTACACGGCGTTTCCGACGTTGTTGCACGCACCAGCGGCACCGGGGGTCTGTACGCAATCAGCATCAGTGTTCTTGGTGACGAGGTACAGGAAACGCAGGATCGGGTACGAGCCGTCGTTCGTGTTCCCGGCCGACGGTGCCTGCAGGTTGGTGGCAGGCCCCGCGTTGGCAACCGGAACCAGCGAACTGTTGATCGTGCCGGCACCGGCAACAGGTCCGTCGCGGGTGTAGGGATACGTCTGCCAGTCGCCGTACGACATCCACCAGATCATGTTGTTCACATTGGCGGCGGTGGTATTGGCATCGGCGAGCAGCGGCTTCACATCGTTCTCGAACGGCGCGGTGCCACTTGCAAGCTTGCGGACGCAGGAACCGAACGTCGGGCTACCGAGGTAGCTGACGAACGTCGCCCGTGTACCGGACGCACTGTTCATGTCCCACGGGATGATGGTGCCGGCTGGGAGGTCGAGTGCATCGCCGTTGGCGTGGTCCGGGATTGCCGACCAGTCGGTCACTGCGCAGGTGTAGATGTTGATGAGGTCCTGCTTGTACAGCGACACCGAGCGGGTCCCGAAGGTCACGACGGCGATGGCGTCCTTCGCATACCCCCAACCTGTCACGCTGGCAAGTTCGGTCGAGCTCGGGACTCGGGACGAACGGGCATAGGTGATGGCCGGGTTGTACGGGACACCTGTCGGCAGCAACGAGTTGATGCCGGCTCCGGAGCCGATTGCGGCGGCTTCGACTGTGACGTCGTGGTCGTAGTTACCTTTGACGTCCCCGGTCGACGGCGTGACGCACTTGCCCTTGGTGGCGCTGGTGCCAGCGGTGTCCAAGGCGCACCCTGGTGCACCGTTGTACAGCGTGTCGATGCGCTGTTGCACCAGGTACGTGGTGTCGGAACCGCCGCCGAGGATGACGTCCGGATTGTCGTCGTAGCCGGTGCCAGCCGGAGCGGCGTGGGCAGCAGAGCTACCGAACGCCGCTGCCAGCATGCCGACCGACAGGCCGACTGTGAGGAATCGCTTGAGCTTCATTGGTCAGTGTCTTTCTCAGGCCACGTTCGCCATGTGGCGCTTGCGGGAAACCATGTATGCGCCGCCGAGTACCGCAGCTCCACCGAGGGGTAGCAGCACGTTCAACGGAACTTCGGGCGTCTGCGCCGGCGGCACGAAGGCGATCGGCTGGAAGAAGTCCGACGCCGTGTTGCTCTGCGTATCCGGTGCGACGCGGATGTAGCACGTGGCGTATCCGATGGCCGGAGCCGAAGGATCGAAGTTCGGATCATTGGCGGTGGCGGCGACGCCACAGCCCCATGCCGCGTTGATCGTCTCGATACCGACGAACAGGTTGAAGTTACCTGTGCCAGTGCCCGTGCTGTCGGCCTGGAACTGCGTCGCGTTGTAGGACGAACAGTCGATCGCATAGTTGAACGTCGGATCGGCGTCGGTCTTGCGACACTGGGAGATGAACCCGTACTGGCGTGCCGCCAGGCCGTGGAAGGCGATCGTCGTGGGGATCTTCGGTGGGTTGATGTAGGCGTCGGGGACGCTGGCCGGTGCAGTGATCGACGTCGCCGAGGAGGCAGCGGCGGCAAACCCTGCGATCCCGACTGCGGCAACTCCTGCTGCTGCTGCAATTCGCTTGATGCGCATTGTCAATGTGTGTCCTTTCGACAACATGAGAAGCAGGCGTCCTTCGCCTGTCCCACCACCAGTGTCTGTGAAAGGCCTTGGTATTGGAACCGTTCCGAGTGAGTGTTGGGTGCCCGGTTTCCAACTGTTCATGCTCAGTATCCCCGGCGTTTCCGGGCCCCCAAAAACGCTGCCCAAGGACCGCAAACCGCTGTGCGGTATGAGGCCGAGCACGCCCGCGCTCAGCGCGTGAGCGGCAACAGAGCGTCAAGGAAGGACGCGAGCCGCACGAAGGCAACGGCGAGCATCGGCGTGACGATCAGCAGTGCCAATGGTGACTTCCCGCGTGTCTTCATCAGCCTCCAGGCGACCGCTGCGGATCCGATCGCCAGATTGGCGAGCAGCAGGTCGAAGCTGACGACCGAACCCCCACTACCCGACGGCAATGACAGCGCGGTGCCAGACGTCGACCCACCGGCGACACTCGCAGACGCCGTTGCCGTCACGACGATCTGTGAATCGTCGAGCCATCCCTGCTCACTCGTCACCAGCACCAGTAACGACGTCCCAGCAGCGGCCGGCGGGAAACCAGGGGCTGACGATGCTGGATCGGCCCGCCGGAACACACCATTCACGGTGTATTCCACAACGGGCGACTTGTTGCGTGCCTGTAGGTAGATCTTCGCTCCCTGCTTCAATCCCGGCAGGCCTTCGAACGGGCCTCCGTAGGCGGACCGATGCCCGAACAAGACAATCGACCCACGCTGTCCTGGCAGCACACTCGTCGCTGTGATCGCTGGGCCGGACCGCAGGTTCGACGTCGTCACGCCCTCGATGATCGCCTGGTTCACGCCGAGCGTCGGTATCTGGATGACCCCGAACGCTTGGCTATTGCCGATGCGAGGGCGGCCGTGTTCGAGGTCGGCTGCGAGGTGCCGCTGACGTTGATCATGCATCAGTCCCGTTACTACGCTGTCGTAAGCCATCAACGCCAGGACCACACCGAAGAGCAACGCAACCGTGGTGATGAACCATCGACGAAGCGGATATCGGCGCCGCTCTTTCTGCTCCCGCAACGGAGGGAAAGGGAGCGCATCCCCGGCTTTTGGTGCGGAAACGACCGCTGTCTGACGAGTCATCATTTCGGTCATGAGCCGGACAGCCGGCGCACATAGATCGCTCGGCCCAGCAGGAAACCGATCGCTCCGAGCATGAACGTGCCCAACTTCTTGAACCCGCCGCGCCCGTCGGACGGTGCACCCATCGGCAACGCCGTCGAGAACGTTGCCGGAGCAACCACCGCCGGTCGTGTCACCGGCGGGACCGTCACCCCGATGGTGTCGGTAGGGGCCGGCCCGGTGAGGGGCTCCGTAGGCGGCTCGGTGACCGGTTCTGTCGGCGGCGCCTCGGTCGGTGCATCCGTCGGCGGCGTCGTCGTTGTGGC
>JAYTOR010000259.1:0-14087 GCA_043747685.1 Actinomycetota bacterium | reverse complement strand
CCGCAACGCTGCGCTCTATTCGGCCGCTGGGGCTGCGTCTGTTCCCGTTTCAGCAGGCGGTCCGGCTTCGGTAAGCGGCGTTGCTTCGGGGGCTGCGTCTGTTCCCGTTTTAGCGGGCGGTCCGTCTTCGGCGACCGGCGTTGCGTCGGCGGCAACGTCTGGAGTTTCGACGGCTGCTGGGGTCGCTTCGGCCACCGGCTCAGCTTCGGCGGGAACGTCAGCTTCGGCGGGAACTTGTGCTTCGGAAACAGGCGGTGCCTCGGCGACGTCTGGTGTCTCGACAACCTCGGCAACGACCGCCGGCGCCTCCGTCACTTCGGTGACTTCGGCCGCTTCGTTGTCCGGCGCCGCTTTCGCAGCCGCATCACGAATCGTCTTGGCTGGGCTGGAGTCAGCAGCCGGTCTTGGAGGCGGCGGCGGGCGCAGCTCGCCGGCCTTCGCCGGCGCCTTCTGGCCACCCGGCTTCGGGGTGCCACCGGCGGCCGGTTTGCCAGGCTCCGGCCGACGAGCAGGACGCAGTGGCTTCGGCGCATGGCCGGTGCCCGTCGCCTCGACTCCGAACAGCGCAGCGATCGCCGGGAGTAGCGGGGCCAGACGGGTGACCGTCTTCTTCAATTCGTCCGTCATCGCCGTCGGTGCCGCCGCGGGAACGACCTGTAGTCGAATCGGCGAGAACGCCAGCGCCTCGAGCACCGCAGACCAGCGCTCAGCAGCAGCATCAGCCGTGAGCGATGCCATCGTTGCGTTGATCAGATTCTGACCGAGTTCAACGGGGAAACGGACGCCGGCCTTCGGCGGCTCCGAAGAGAGCTTCAACGCCCGAATCGAACGCCCGACACCGAGCGCAGACGCGATGTCCTCGGTCCATTCGTTGTACGCCTGCTCCTGCTTCTCGGTGAGTGCAGCCTTGAGCTCGGCGAGAATCGCGCGAGTCGATTCTTCACGGGCGACTGCGGGGTCCTCTCCAGCGGCGACAACGGAACGAAGGTCACGGAGGTCGAGATCGGCGATATCCGCCTTGGCCGCATCGGCGCGGTCGAGCCATTCCGCCAAACGCAACCGCGGCATGATGTCCTCCGCCATCTTCAACAGACCGGCAGCCGGAACTTCAGCCTGGCCAGCAGCGCGCAACTCGGCGTTCTGATCGTTGACGGCCTGGCGAACACCGGCGATGCCACCCTGCAGAGCCTTCTCGGCGATCGGGCGCTGAGCATCGGGGAGAGCAGCGAGTGCAGCGTTGCGGTGGGCACGACCGGCCTTGAGCCGCTTCGGCCGTGGACGCTGCGGCAGTTCTGGAACTGCTTCGAACCGGGGTCGCTGAGGGCGCTGAGGGCGATCGCCACTCGTGCGCTCGCCCGCTGGACGACCAGGACCACGACCACCGTCTGGACGCTGACCACGGTCGGCACTCCCGGGCCGTGGACTGCGATCGCCTTCCGGACGCGGCGGCCGGTCACCGTCTCGGCGTGGTCCTCCTGGGCGGTCGCCGCGCGGGCGGTCCGGCCGGTCGCCACGATCGTTGCGGTCGCCACGGGGGCGATCGCTGCGGGGGATCTTGGTCTCGATGACCGGTTCGAACGGCCTGGCCGAGGGAATGAATTCCAACAGGCTCGGCTCCTTACGGGAGCGGCTCGTGCCGGCGACGCCGAGAATGGTGATGCCCTCGATGTCGAATTCGGCATCGACCTTCAGCAGATCGCCGACCTTGGAACCCGATGGGGGAACCTCAGCGGTCATGACCCCCTTGGGTTCGCGGGCACCCGCAGCTCGCCAGGTCCACGTGCCGTCGGGGCGCGCGCTTGTCAGTTCGATTTCAATCCTGCGGGACATAGGGGTTCTACCGTACCTGGTCAGCCGCATTCGTCCCTACCGAATGAGCGTCAGTACGTTGTCAATCATGCCGATTTACGCCCTTGGGGACGCCATTCCATCGATTAGCGCCGGTGCATACGTGCATCCGGACGCCGTCGTCATCGGCAACGTAACGATCGGCAGCGACAGTTCCATCTGGCCGGGGGCGGTGCTGCGCGGTGACGACGGCTACATCTCCATCGGCGACGGCACCAGCATCCAGGATGGTTCGGTGCTCCACACCACGCCGACCTGGCCGACGATCGTCGGGAGTCGCTGCACGATCGGACACATCGTCCACCTCGAAGGATGCACGATCGAGGACGACGTGCTGGTCGGTAACGGCGCGATCTGCCTACACAGAGTCGTGGTCCACAGTTGGGCGATGGTTGCTGCCAACGCCGTTCTACTGGATGGCACCGACGTGCCCTCCGGAGCGCTCGCAGCTGGCGTTCCGGCGGCGATCAAGCCCGACCGGGCGAAGGCGGAGATGATGACGGTCGCTGCCGATTCCTACATCGCCAGGGCCAAGCGGTACCGCGCCGACCTACGAAGGATCGACTGACCGCATGCTGCAGTTGGTGGTCACCGTTCCGATCGGCGAAGCCGAGCTGGCGTCGTTCATGCTGTGGCGGCTGGGCGTATTGGCGATCGAGGAACGCGAACAGTCGGAGCCGGGGGGCACGATCACCACCACGAGTTCCGGCGGCACCGAGGACCATCTCGTCGAACTCTGGACGGCCCTCGGCGACGACGCTGATGCAGTCACGAGGGCCGCTGAGGCATTCCCGGCGCGATGGCGTTGGCATCTCGTCGAAGTCGATGCAGCAGTCGCCGATACGTGGAGGGATTTCGCCCGGCCGACATGGGTGAGCGACGATCTTGTCATCGTTCCTGCATGGGTACCGTTCGACGCACCAGCTGGTGCCACAGTGGTTCGCATCGAGCCGGGAGCGACGTTCGGGATGGGCGACCACCCGACGACACTGCTGACGATGCGCGGCTTGCGTTCGGCGCTATGGCCAGGAGCGACGGTGCTCGACGTCGGCTGCGGATCTGGCGTGCTCGGCATCACCGCCTGCATGCTCGGGGCAGCGCTCGCCGAAGCGTTGGACATCTCACCGGCGTCGATCGCCGTGGTGTCGGCCAACGCAACGGCGAACGGTGTCGGCCATCAGGTCCACGTCTCGAACACGCCACTATCTGAGATCGATGGCACGTTCGACATCGTGCTTGCGAACATTCTCGCTCCGGCGCTGATCGAGTTGTCCGTCGACCTCGTGCGGGTCGTCGGGCCGTCAGGCGTGCTCGTTATCAGCGGACTGCTCGAGGGCAGATCTGATCATGTCGTCGAGGCGCTCGCTCCGCTCCATGTCATCAGTTCGCAAGCCCGAGACGGTTGGGTGGCGATCAGCCTGCGTCGATAAAGGCTCGCCGCTCGGCTGGAGTCAGCCTCAGCCCCGCCAGCTTGAGCCTCCGGAGCAGTTCTCGGCTCGGTGTGGCGACTGCGCCGGCGCTGACGGCCATCTCGAAGTACTCCTCTGGAACGTCATAGTGATCGCCCTGGAAACCCCTTCGGGGGAATCCGACCGAGTCGATGAAGTCGTGCAGTTCTTCGAGGCTGGCATCACTGACGAGGTGAGACCACCGTCGGCCGCGGTACCACCATAGTGGTTGGTCGATGAGGATCATGGTTCGGTTCTAGCCTGATTTCGATGGATCAGCCGGACGATCTTCTTCGAGAGACAGATCTCCTTCGCGCAGCGTGGCGGCGACTCGGGGGCGAGGTTGCACCGGAGACGATCGAGATGATCATCGCCCATCATCGCCAACCAGCACGGCACTATCACACGGCGGCCCATGTTGTCGCCGTGCTCGGCCACGTCGAACGGTTGCTGATGAACGAGATGGCGAAGGTCGACGGGGATGTCGTTCGCGCTGGCGCGCTGTTCCACGACGTCATCTACGATCCACGATCCTCGACGAGCGAGGCGGACAGCGCTGCGTCCGCCGTCGAGTCGATGCGGACCCTCGGTTGGTCGGCCAATCGCCTCGTTCTGCTCTCGAACATCATTCTCGCAACCGCCACACACCAAACCGGCACGCCAGAGTCCGCCGTGCTGCTCGACGCTGACCTGGCAATTCTCGGTGCGTCCTCGCAGAGCTATACACAGTACGCGGCGGCGGTGCGACTGGAGTACGCCTTCGTCGACGACTCCGGGTGGGCTGCCGGCAGATCGGTCGTTCTCCGTTCGTTCCTCGACCGGCCACAGATCTTCGCCACGGCAACGATGCGAGATGAACGAGAGGCGCAGGCTCGCGTCAATCTGCGCGACGAACTGGCAACGTTCACCCCGACGCATGCACGCGATGTTGCACTATCTGCGACATCTCGAACCGACGCCGGCGGATCGGAGCCTGTGACCTGAGATCGCTGCTGTGTTACGGCTGGGCAGCCATCAGCGCAGTGACCTCGCCCAGCGAGGGGAGCGACGGGACGGCACCGACCCTGGTAGTGGCCAATGCGCCGGTCGCCGACGCCCATCTCAGTGCGTCGATCAGCGCATCGCCGGCAGCCAACCGGGCGCACAGGGCACCGCAGAATGCGTCTCCAGCGGCGACGGTGTCGATCGCCTCGACCGAGAAGGGCATGATGTGCCGTTCACCTGCGGCATCGAGGAGTTGCGATCCTGACGAACCCTGGGTGACCACCAGCGTCTGCGGACCAGTCCGGCGCAAGACGTCGATACCACCGAGCGCAGCAGCCTCGTGCTCGTTCGGAACCAGAATGTCGGTCAGCGCCAGCAACTCCGGATCGATGACAGCGGCAGGAGCGGGGTTGAGCACCGTCGTCGCCCCGGTTGCTCTGGCAACAGCGAAAGCCTCTCGTATCGTTACCTGCGGGACTTCCAACTGCGCGAGGACGACCGTCGCCGCCGCGATCAGGCCGCCGTGGATCGTGATGTGCGTCGTGCTGAGCTCGTTGTTCGCACCCGAGACGACCACGATCGAGTTCTCGCCACCGTCGGACACGCTGATCAGCGCCCGTCCGGTCGGCTCTGTTCCGATCGCCAGGGCCGACGTGTCGATGTGGTCCGCCTCGAGCACCGCTCGCAACGTTGCGCCCGCAGCGTCCGGACCGACGACGCCGACGAAGGCCACCGTCGCTCCGAGTCTGGCGGCAGCAACGGCCTGGTTGATGCCCTTACCGCCAGGCGCTTCGAAGTAGCTGTTGGCCAGAACCGTTTCTCCCGGTCCGGCAAGACGATGTACCCGTGCGACGAGATCGAGATTGGCACTTCCGATGACGACGACCGCTGCTCGCATCAGATCAGGATATTCTGCAGCGGAGACAGGTCGAAGGCATCGAGCATCGGCAGGTACACGGTGGCTGCGTCACGGCGGAACATTCTGCAGAGATCCGGCCGGAAGAACCGGGCCCCTTCGCGCACGACATAGTTCAGAATGAAGAACCGATAGACCTCCGGCAGGAAGGCGATGGCGGCGTCGTTGAGCGGGAAGACGCGGTGATAGGCGCGCAGGAACTTGACGAATCGCGGCTCGACGAGTGTGTGCGGAGAATACGAAAAGACCGTGCGGTCGCCCGTGCGGCTGCTGACGCGGGACAGGAAGTAGAAATCGAGCATGCGGCTGTCGATCCGGAACCAGTCGTAGTCCCATCGACTGACGATCTTGAACCGACCGTCCGGCTGCGTCGAGACCGAGAAGTTCCCGAGGTTCCAGTCGATGAGCACGGGAATCTTCTCCCAGTAGTCGTACCGGATCGACTCGAGGTTCATCAGGAAACCGTGGGTATGCCGACGGAGGGTGTCGATGTGTGCAGGTCCGAGTTCGAAATGGTCACTGGCGAAGGGATTGTTCAGCTGATCGAGCAAATTGATCGCATCCGACTTGATCGACTTCGACGTCAATGGGATCGTCGGCGCGAGCTTGGCGCAGGCGAGGTGGAATTCGGCTATTTCCTCGGCGAAGCATTCCACGTGTGCATCGGTGAGGATTCTCGGGAGGGTGCCGACCTGCTTGACCTCCTCGTAGAACACGACCCACATCGAGCCGTCGTACCAGGTGAACGCTCGGCCGAATTTCGTCAGGACGTCGGCGAGCATCCCGTCGAATCGTGTCCGATGCAGTCGGCGCACACAGGCATGGAGGCGATCGTGGTCTTCGGCGAACAGGAAGTAGGAACCGTACGAGGACGCCTTGGCGATGACCCGGCTGCCGTCATCGAGCGTCAGTCGATACACGCGGTTCGTCGATACCTGGGCACTGACTTCGACCATCTCGCGAAGGCGACGGCCATCATCGAAGTCACGCCACGCTGCAGCGACCGCCGCTTCGTGCGCTGTCACTGCTTCCCAAAATCGGCCGACGTCAGAATTTCGGCCGAGGTCTCAATTTCAGCCGACGTCGCGAACGCGGATCCCGATCGGTGCAATGAGGCGGTAGCCGGCACCATGACGTTCGTCTTCGGATTCGCCACCCCAGAAACCGTACTCGTGATTGTCACGCGCATAGTCACGACACTCGATCATCACCGAGCAGCCGGCACACACGGTCCGTGCCAGGGCTTCACGCCGTTCGCGGGCCTGAGGCCGCTCAGCCGAAGGCGGGAAGAAGACACTCGTCAGTCCCTTGCATGCGCCCTTGACCATCCATGGCTTTGGCGAACCTACGTGTCCTGGTCCGCTGTCAGCGATCAGCATCTTGACCCCCCTTGGAATCTCTACTGCTATGTGATCGGGCCGTAAGGTCCGCTGTGGCGCCGCGAGTTCCCATGCGACGCGGCACTCGTCAATGTAGACGACGGCATGACGAATACTCAAGAAATCTTGGTGTGACTTTCCAACACGTTTTCGACACCGTCGCCAAATCGGGCGATGTCGGCCTCTGTCGTGTCCCAACTCGTCATCCATCTGACCGTATCGGTGGCCACGTCCCAGTCGTAGAACGGGCACCACCCCTGCAGCGCGACGATCGCCGAACGGGTCAGCGAAGGAAACAAGGCATTGACCTTCGGCGCAGATCCGGGTGTGAGACCCGGAATCGAAGCGGTGCGCTCGTGGAGCAGCACGGCCATGGCGTTGGAATAGGCTGCGTTGTCCAACCACAGGTCGTCTGCCAACATGGCCTCGAACTGCGCGGAGATGAACCGCATCTTCGACGGCAACTGAGTGATCTGCTTCCGCAGATAGATGGCGTGCTTGGCGAGGTCACGGTCGAGGAAGACGACGGCCTCCCCGTACATCATTCCGTTCTTGGTACCGCCGAAGGAGACGACGTCGATGCCCGCATCGACGGTGAAGCTGCGCAACACACCGGTCGTCCCGCCGAGAGCAACCGTGGCGTTGGCGATGCGCGCGCCGTCGAGGTGCATCGTCATTCCGCTGCGGTGCGCTGTTTCGCTGAGGGCGGCGATCTCTTCGACTGAATAGAGCGTGCCGAGTTCGGTCGACTGGGTGATACTGACGACGCCCGGCTGAGCGTGATGCTCGTTGCCGAGCGCGTACGTCTGCGCTTCGATGTGCTCTGGTTTCAGCTTGGCGTCGTCGGTATCGACATCGATCAATTTCACCCCGAGGATGCGTTCGGGGGCACCCGTTTCGTCGACGTGGATATGGGCGGCAGAGGTGCAGATCACCGCCTGAGCAGGGCCGAGGAGACTGGCGAGCGACAGGACGTTGGCGCCGGTGCCGTTCCAGACGTAGAACACATCGACGTCTCGCCCGAAGAGTTCACTGAATGCAGCGTCTGCCCTGGCGGTGTATGGGTCGTAGCCGTAGGCGGGTTGGTGACCGACATTTGCCCGACTGATCGCCTCGATGATCTTCGGGTGCACGCCCGCCGAGTTGTCGCTGGCGAAACTGCGCTCTGGGGGAGTCAAATCATCGAGGCTCACCATGCCCAGTGTGCCGGGAACGGGCTATTTGGTTTTGGATTTTGTCGGGAACTTGGCTGCCAGCGCCTGCCCGTCCGGTACCCCGAGACCCGTGCACGCATCCCAGCCCTTCGCGGCTTGATAGGCACCGTTGCCTCCGGTCGTGATGTCGCGGAATCCTGCGGGCGTCACCCCTTTGGCGGCGCCCTGGTAGAGCACGGTCTGCATCAGGCCGAGTCGTCTGCCAGCAGACTGAGCAAGCCGGCAGGCGAGCGCAGCCCACAGCGGGGCGACGGCACTCGTCCCGCCGTACACAGCTGCCTTGCCGTCGACGTACACCTGATACCCGGTCTGCGGATCGGCAACGGCCGACACATCGGGCACGCCGCGTCCGGTTCCGCCGCCATGGCGGGTCGGCACGCCGCTGGCCTGTTGGTAGGCAGGGATCGCAAACGTGTCACTGATCCCGCCCCCGGTCGATCCGCCGGACGATCCACCGTTCCACACGGATTCGCTGGTGACCACCCCGGTTTTCGGGTCAGCGTGCAGATTGGTGCCACCGCAGGCAAGCGCGTTCGGGCTCGACGACGGGAAATCGACGTGCACAGCGGTGGTCGCAGTGGTGCTGTCACTGCTGCCATTGTCGCCGGCTGCCGCCGTCACGGTCACGCCGATCGCCGCGGCATCCGCAAATGCCTGATCCATGGCGTGGCGCGCCTGCGCGGTCCAGTCGTCCTCGCTCTGGCCCCAACTGATGCTCATCGCCGTCGGCGTCGGCGAAGCGTGCGCCGCTGTGGAGACGGCGTCGAGGAAACCGGCGTCGGTGTTCGGCGCGAAATAGACGACAATGTTGGCCTTCGGGGCGATACCACCCGCCACTTCGATGTCGAGCAGTACCTCACCATCGGCGCCCTGGGGATCCTTTCCCGGCACGTTCTTTGCACCGTCGACTCCGACAGCCTTCACCGACGGCACGGCGATACCGAGGCCTGCGAAGTACGCCTTCAGGTCGGACTGGGCGAAACCGCCGCCGAGTTCGATGATCGCCAATGTCTGACCCGAACCATCGGTGCCGTTCGGCATGCGATAGATCGTCGCAAGTTGCGGCGGCGTGTAGCTGGTGGAGACGGTGCGTGATGCGACCACGAGATTCGCCCGCGCCTGCGGCCTGTCGTCCAGGCCGAGCACAGCGACGACCACGCCGCCGAGCGCCGGGGGAGTGCTGAGGCTGCCGGTGCGGTGGCGGTGAGCGACCATCACCCCGGTTGTCGGGTCTGTGCTCTCCACCTGCTGGAGCGTCGTTCCGAAGAGCTGCTCGAGCGACGAGATCGTTCCCGCCACTCTGACTCGCCGTGATCCGGCGTCGACCTCGATCACATCCACACCGGCAGCTGACATCGCAGCCCGGACGGCTGCGACATCGTCTGGCGATGCACCGAAGCGCTCGGCAAGTTCCGTGGCCGTCAACGTGCCGGCAGCGATCTGCGACTCGGCCAACTCGGCTCGGCGTCGCAACACGAGCGTCACGTCGATGCGCTCGGCGGCGCTGAGGTGGCTTGTCAGCTGAGCATTCGCCACCGGGCGGCGGAAACTTCCAGGGAGATCGACGCGTCGTTCAGTCATAGTCATATTCTGCACCAGGGGTGTACCAAGGTGTGAGAGAGAGAGAGTTTGCCGAGGGAGCGCTAGTACTACGACCAGCGGCCGTCTCAGCCGGTCGAGAAGAGGCAGAGCGGATGTCCTTCCGGATCGAGCATCACGCTGACCCCCTCTTGGGGCTGATACGTGGCGATGGTCGCTCCGGCCTCGATCGCCCAGGCGACCCCGACCTCGAGACGGTCGACGGCGATGTCGAGATGCATCATCATCGTCGGCTGTCCACCTTCTGTTGGCGGCCATATCGGTGGCAAATAGTGCTGTTCCCATTGGAACTCGATCTTCATGTCTCCAGTCGGCGACCGCAGCTTTGTCCAGCCGTCCTGTGGCGGGTAGCCCGGTCGCGGGCCCTCGCATTCGACCATCGCCCATCCCAGCAGCCGCTCGTAGAAGCGCGCCAGGCAAACAGGATCCGCAGCGTCGAGCATCGGCCCGGTGATGGTCAACTGTGGTCTGTCCACTGGTACATCCTTGTCGTCGTGCGGTGCCTCGGAACTCACCAGCGTGGCGTGGTGGATTTCCGGGACGTGGATGACGCGACGTTCATCGATGAGCTCGACGTCGAGCAGCAGTGAGCGTTTGGCAAGTATCTCGCTCGCCGGGCCGTTGGCGACGATGCGGTGTTCTTCGGAGAACAAGATCACCCCCGGAAGATCAGCCGGCGGCTGTACGGGCGACGGCCTCGACGATCTTGACATAGCCGGTGCAGCGGCAGAGATTGCCGGACAAACCAATACGGATCTCTTCGTCCGTGGGGGACGGGTTGCGGGCCAGCAGGGCGGTCGCCGAGATGATCATTCCAGGCGTGCAGAAGCCGCACTGCACCCCGCCCGCTTCCAGCAGGTTGCGCTGCAGCGGATGCAGGTCTGCGCCGTGCATGACACCTTCGATCGTGGTGATCGTTCGGCCCTGAGCCTGTGCTGCCAGATACGAGCAGGAGTTCACCGGTTGTCCGTCGAGCAGCACCATGCAGGCACCGCATTCGCAATCGTCGCAACCCTCCTTCGTGCCGGTCAAGCCGATTTCGGTACGGATCACGCTGACGAGACTTCTGGCGGCATCGATGGTCACGGGGTACGCGACGCCGTTGACGGTGAGGTCGATGTCCAGCTTGAACGGGATGCTCATCGTCCGGCTCCGATTCCATAGGCACGGTTGACGGGAATGTCGATCATCTCGCCGGCTGCTCGGTGCGATGCAGCTTCGAATGCGCGACGAGCCATGACGCCGACGCAGTGGCGGCGGTATCTGTCGCTCGCCCGCAGGTCGCTGATCGGCGATGCCTGGGCAGCGGCAGCAGCGGAGATTGCGTCGAGTGTGACTTCGTCGTTCGTATCAGCGCCGATGAGTTCGTCGAGTCCGCTCACAGCGACGATCGTCGGGGCCACAGCAGTGAGCGCCACCGCGACCGAGTGGATTGTGCCGTCGGCTTCGAGAACGACAGCGGCAGCTGCGCCGACAACGGCGATCTCCATCGCTCTGCGGTATTCGAGGCGGACATAGGCGCTCCCCGACCGAGGTGGCCGAAACGGAAGGACCAGTGCAACGCACAACTCATCGGCGGCGGCCGTCGTTCTGCCGGGTCCGGCCCACAGTTCGCCGAGAGCAACGAGCCGATGTCCGCCAGCCGACCGCAATGCTGCGGCCGCGCCGAGCACGAGCAGCGGCGCGCCGGTGTCCATCGCCGGCGACGCGTTCATCACGTTCCCGCCGATCGTGCCGACATTGCGGGTCGATGGTGAACCGACCAGCGCACTGGCATCTGCGAGACCGCTGTATCCGTCGCCGATCATCGGATGGGCCATCAGCGTCGCATGCGTGACCAGTGCTCCGATTCGCAGCCCGTCGACGGACTCGGTGATCTCCATCAGTTCGCCGATGCGGTGGATAGCGATCAGTGATTCCGGTAGCGGGGCCTTGCCGTGGCGGGCAGCGACCACGAGGTCGCTGCCTCCGGCGATCGGCCTGGCACCGGCGGCCAGGGCAACGAGTGCTTCGTGAAGTGTCGTGGCGATGGCAAAACTCACGATTGCAATGCCTCCCAGACGCGCTCCGGCGTCATCGGAAGCCGCCGGACGGGTGTGCCGACGAGCTTGGCGATGGCGTTGGCGATCGCTGCGGCAGTCGCCACGTTAGGGGCCTCGGCGAGGCCCTTGGCGCCGCGTGGTCCGGCATCCGGTGTCACGATCTGCACGAAGTGGGTGCGGATCACCGGGCTGTCTGCGCACGTCTGAAGCTTGTATTCGAGCAGTCCGGCATTTCGTTGGCGACCCTGGTCGTCGTACACGGTTCCCTCTGTCAACGCCTGGCCGATGCCCATCATCACACCACCCTCGACCTGTCCGAGCGCGCCGAGTTCGTTGATGATCGTGCCGGAATCGTGCGCCGTCCCAACCTCCAGTACACGCACCACGCCGGTGTCTCGATCGAGGCGGATCCGAACAGCATGACACGAGAATTGCGGAGCGACGAATGCTGCCATCCCGAGATCGCCGACACAGCTGGACCCGACGAGTAGGGGAGTGGCGGGCGGGGTGCCGGACCCGTGACCGATGAGCAGTTCGCCACCGGCGGCGATTCCGGCGAGTTCGGCGATCGACACGGTCGCAGAAGGGGACCCAGCGACGTGCGCATTGCCGTCGGCCAGCACGATGTCGCCGGCGGCGGCCTCGAGCAACTCGGCGGCGAGGTTGCGCAACTGCTCGGCGATCTGGCCGGCAGCGGCGACGACAGCGCGACCGTTGTTGAACAGTGTCTGCGATCCCGTCGCACCCATGTCGTATGGCGCGACACTCGTGTCCTGGTAGACGAGCTCGAAGTCTTCTGGATTCATTCCCAATTCGTCCGCGGCGAGTTGCCGCAGGGTCATCACCGCACCGGTGCCGCATTCCTGGGCGCCGGTGATGATCTGCCCCGTTCCGTCGCCGTCGAGCTTGATGTAGGCACCTGACGGGACGGAGAAGCTCGGCCACCAGCCGATCGCCACGCCGATGGCTTCGTCGTGGGGGAGCGGGGTCTCGCCGTATCCGATGAGCCTGGTGGCCTCGGCGATGCACTGCTGCACACCGATTTCCCCGTAGGTCTGTCCGCTCGGCCCGACGTCGCCGGTGTCGACGGCGTTGAGTCGACGGAACGCCACGGGATCCATGCCGAGGGCTGCGGCGATTTCGTCGGTATGCGACTCGAGCGCCCAGCAGGCTTGCGGTGCGGTCGGTGCCCGTACGGAGCCGGACGGCTGGTGATTGGTGTAGACGAGGTGCGCCTCGACCGAGACGTTGGGGATCTTGTACGGCCCGGCGATGTGCATCGCCGCCAACTGCGGGAAGAAACCGGCGTCGGCGGTATAGGCACCGTTGTCCATCGCAATCCAGCCTGTGCGGGCGGTGATCGTTCCGTCATGCCGTACGCCGGTCCTGATGTCGATGACCATGCCCTCGCGACGGCGGTCCGGCGCGAGGAATTCTTCGCGCCTCGAGAACACGAGCCGGACCGGACGTTTGGCGACGCGGGCGAGCGCGGCGATATGCGCTTCGTAGTGAAAGCCGCACTTGCCGCCGAAGCCACCGCCGAGATGTGGAACGATGATCCGCACGCGGCTCGCAGGCATCTCGAGTGTCTCACAGACCCCGGCACGGGCATCGAACGGCACCTGAGTCGAGGTCCAGATCGTGACCTTGCTGCCTTCCCATTGGGCTATAACCGCCCGAGGCTCGATCGGTACGGCGTGGCAGCCGTCGGCTACGAACCGACTTTCGATCACCAGATCCGCGCAAGCCATCCCGGCTTCGACATCGCCTTTGGTGATCGAAGAGAACGAGGCATCGTTGCGATCACGCACGACGGGATCTGCCGAGCCGTAAACAGCCCAGTTCTCGTGGACCAATGAGGCGCCGGCCGTCAGCGCATCTTCGAGATCGGTGACGAGGGGGAGTGGTTCGTACTCGACGACGATGGCGGCGGCCGCACGGGCGGCGATCTCCGGTGTCAAGGCGGCCACAGCGGCGACGATTTCACCCTCGAAGCGCACGACGTCGCGAGCGAACAGCGTGCGATCGGCGACGAACGGACCGAACCGCACATCCGGGACGTCGGCGTCGGTGATGACGGCGAAGACGCCGGGAATCGCCTTGGCGGCGGTGATGTCCAGCTTCGTGATCCGGCCATGGGGGATGTCGGCGTAACGGAACTTGGCTGCCAGCATGCCGGTGAAAGTCAGATCAGCGGTGTAGCGGCCGGAGCCGGTCACCTTGTCAGGGCCGTCCGCCCGCACGAATCGCCGTGGTGTAGCAACCGTCATCGATCTCGACCTCCTCAGGTGCGAAGAGGTTACCAATACCTCGCGACCCCACAGCGACGCACGTCCCACCAGTAACTGAGTCCACTGATGCACCGCCGGCGGTGCAAAACGGTCCACAGAAGGCTCACAATCCTCCTGACGTTCCCCAGGATTGCTCGCCCATAATATCCGTTATGTCAATATTACCTAACTAGATATATAAGTGTATACTAACAGACGCGCTACCTTTCACGGGCGGGTGCTGCCCGCGCCGGCGGACCCGCAGAGCCCTCCCCCGTACTAAACGCCGTTAGCTCCGATGGCCCGCTGCGCGGGCCGCTCTGGTGGTATGTGAATCTTGGTGGGTGCCGGCTTGGGCAGACGTCGTGTTTCTATGGCGCTTGGAGC
>JAYTOR010000258.1:0-53668 GCA_043747685.1 Actinomycetota bacterium | reverse complement strand
CCGGTGCAGATCCACTCGTTCACCGCCGAGGTAACCGATGGTCCCGGCGTGTTCCGCATCGACGTGACATGTTCGACCGGTACCTACATCCGCACACTCGCCGACGATCTCGGCCGGCTGCTCGGTGGGGGAGCACACCTGCGCAATCTGCGCCGTACATCGGTCGGCAGGTTCGACATCGCCGAGGCGCAACCGCCCGAGAGCTGCGAGTTGTTGCCGCTGATCGAGGCGTTGCGCGGTGTTCCGGTCGTAGCGGTCGACCAATCGACCGTCGAACTCATCGGCAACGGACGGATCATCGCCGCCTTCGAAGGAACTGGCCCTTGGGCCGTCACGGCTCCGAACAGTGATCTCATCGCTGTGTACGAGCGGTTCGGACAGGCTCAGGCGAAACCGTCGGTAGTGCTCGCACACGCCTTCGAGCGTTAGCCTCGTACCGTGCAGGTCATTGCCGATCTTTCGGTATCTCCCTGGCCTACTGAACGGGCCGTTATCACCATCGGCGCCTTCGATGGCGTTCATCTCGGTCACCGGGCGGTGATCGAGGAGGTCAAACGCGCCGCTGCAGAACTCGGCTGCCGCAGCGTCGTCATCACCTTCGACCGTCATCCGGCAACGATCGTTCGTCCGGAGTCAGCGCCGCGATTCCTCACCGATCTCGACCAGAAACTCGAACTGCTCGCTGACACCGGCGTCGACGCAACGGCGCTGGTGACCTTCGACGAGGCGGAATCACGGCTGTCGCCCGACCGCTTCGTCAAGCAGGTGCTCGTCGACTGCCTGCGCACCAAACACATCGTCGTCGGCTCCGACTTCCACTTCGGCTATCAACGTCACGGCAACGTCGAACTGCTGATGGAACTCGGCCTGATCGACGACTTCGAGGTCAACCCGATGGACCTCGTGTCCCGCGTCGACGGTGTCGAGGAGCCGGTGAGTTCCACGGCAATCCGTCGAGCCCTCGCCGGCGGTCAGGTAGAAACCGCGGCAGCGATGCTCGGGCGACCTTTCGAAGTTCGCGGCCCTGTCGTCACCGGCGACCAGCGGGGACGTCTGCTCGGGTTCCCGACCGCCAACGTGGTCGTGCCGAACACGGTGTGCCTGCCTGCCGACGGCGTGTACGCCGGGCTGTACCGTCGCCCTGACGGCGTCGTCCACCCCTGCGCGATCAACCTCGGTCGCCGTCCGACGTTCTATGAGCATGCGGATCATTCGCTGCTCGAAGCGCATCTGCTCGACTTCGACGGCGACCTCTACGGCGAGCTCGCCCATGTGTCGTTCGCCCACTTCCTGCGCAGTGAGCGCAAGTTCGACGGCATCGACGCCATCATCGGCCAGTTGAAACTCGACGTCGAGCACGCCAGAGCCTCGATGTCACTTGATAGCAGCTCCTGACCGAACACGCTCAGCGGCGCCCCAATCGAGTATTTCGCTGACGTCGACTATCAATCGAGTATCTCCGTCGCGCCGTGGGGCGTGTTCCTACTCGATCGAGCAATGCGGTGCTGCCCGGCAATAGAGTCGCACACGACTCGACTTCCCCCTCGCCATCACTTCGATGCGGAGGTTCCCACATGTCATCTCTCACCCCAGCAGCGACGAAAGTCTTTCGTCAACATCACGGAGTTGCAACCGGCCAGATGCTCACCGACTCGGGCGTCGGCCCGCGAGCACGACGACGGCTGGTCGAGGAACAGATCCTTGACCTGCTCTTCAAGCGCGTGTATCGGATCACATCAGCGCCGATCACCCTTGAGTCGCGCTGTGTTGCGCTCTGTTTCGCCCACCCGAGTGGTTTCGTGTCCGGCCCGACGGCAGGGAGATTGGAGGGATATCGCCGTATGCCGGCCAGCGAGCAGATCCATTTCACCGTGCCCCATGGGTTGCATATCGAATATCGCGATGACATCGTTCTCCATCAGTCGACTGCGGTCACGCCAGCTGACGTCACGAAACGCAGCGACGGCATCACGGTTGCCAGTCCCCAACGGCTGCTGCTCGATCTCGCAGCAACATTGTCCACAGACGACCTCCTTTCGGTCATCGAGCAATCGATTCAAAAGCGGCGGTGCACGTTCTTCTCGCTCGTGTACTACGCCAGGCGACTCTCTCATCCGCGACGGACGGGCTCCCTGCGATTTGCCCGCCTGCTGATCGAACGTGGCAACGATCCGGCGCTCGAATCCCATCTTGAGGTCGTCCTCGAGATGGCCTTGAAACGCAAGGGCATACCGATCGTGCGTCAGGTTCGCCTGCTCGATCTGCCAGACCATCCGCCGATTCGCATCGATCTGTCGATACCGGAGCTTCGATGGGCGATCGAGATCGACGTCCATCCAGATCACCTGCTGCTCCAGGGAACGACGAAGGACAAACGCCGAGATCGACAGTGTCACGTCATCGGATGGCAGGTCGACCGCGTGACAGAACTCGACATGCTCGACGTCGAGACACTTGCCGACGAACTCGAGTCGATCTATCTGGCGAGGCTGGCATCGATCAATGTTCGCCAATCGGCTTGAAGCTGTTCCATCGAGTAGCAAGACGCCCCACGGTGCAACTGAAATACTCGTTTGGCTCCCGGTGTCAGCGAAATACTCGATCGAGTCGCGTTCGGGGTGGGGCGGGCAGGCGTCAGGGCCAGATGACCTTGCCGTCGGCGTCGTAGACACTGGCGATGGTGCTGACGTCGACGTGGGTGTCGATAATCGGCTTGGTACTGCCGAAACGGCCGAGGTTGGCATCACTGTCGATCTCCGCCTGCAGCCCGGCGACATCGGGAATGCCGTACGGCTGTCCTGGCGGTGTCGACTTGGCGATCAGGTCCGACTCGGTCCTCCAGCGGTAGTTCTCACCGTCGGCTGTCAGCGCAGCGGGGTTGCCCTCGGCGATCGCCAGGTCGTAGGCCGTCTTCGAGGCTGCCCCGGCATCATCGGTGGCATCCTCCAATCCGCGCATCGAAGCGCGGACGAAATCCTGGACCGCACTCGGGAACTCGGTCGCAAACGCCTGGTTGGTGTAGAGCAGGCCGAAGTTGCCGGGGATGTCGGCGTCGCTCGGATCGAACGTGTGGTACTTGACGATTGCCCGATTGAGCACGCCTGGTTGCACGGATTTCGAGGCGGGGAAGGCGGCGATCGTCGGGATGGTGATCTGCACCGTCGGATCGAGCCCGTACTGTTGCTGGATATCGGCGACCTGGTAATCCGTGCCGGCGACAAGGCTGTTGGCCGCCAACATTGCCTGGATCGGCGTCGGCATCGTGCCGTCGACACCGATCGTCTGACCACGGAGATCGGCAACCGTGGGAGCCGCTCCGTCCTTGACGATCAGCGTGTCGAGCGGCGTCTTCCCCTCCTCGGAGAGCACGACGAAGTTCGATTGCGTACTCGCTCCATACTGCATCACTTCGCTGAACGAATCGGCAGCACCGAACTGCACCTGGTTCTGGCCGACAGCGGCATAGTTCTCTGTCGATCGACCCGATTTGATCTGCACGTCGAGACACATCTGTTCGAAGTAGCGCGCCTGTTTGGCGACGACGACATCGACGGTGGCTGCGGACGCGGCGAAGTCGAGGCCCGTCACAAAAGTGATCGGGCCCGCAGCCTTGTTGGCGGCACAACGGTCAGCAGCAACGAGGAAGCCAGCCTTGACAGCGGTGACGGTCCCCGACGGAGCGGTGTTCGCCGGGCTCGTCGACACGACGGGAAGCGTCGTCGCTGCACTCGCGGGAGTGGTCGCATCACCGGTGGCCGGTGCGGTTCCGCCGCCAACCGTTCCGGGAGCAGTCGCTTCGGTCGGCGTCGACCCGGCCGCAGTGGAGACCGCCGTTGTCGTGGCCCCAAGGGTGTTGGTCGCAGTGCCGGCTGCGGTCGTCGTGGGAGCGGTCGAGGAGGTGCTGGAACATGCTCCGAGCGAGACGATCGCCGTCGTCAATACGGCAATTGTCCGTCCGAGTCCCATCTGGCGACCAGCCTGTCTCACAGCGAATCGAAGAGTGCCAACACGTTGGCGGCACTCACCCCGACACGGTGACCCGTACGTGAGATGAATCCGATCTGCACGCCGCTCATCGGGTCCTTGACGGTGAAGAACTGCTCGTGGCCGTGCTCGTCGACGACGATGTCGGTCAGCAGGGCAGCGTTGTTGGCTTCCAATGACGCTCTGGCGTAGCGGGCGTTGAGTACCTCGATGGCGATGTGCTGCACCCCCGAATCGTTGGTGGCCAGATAGTCGGCGATCGACGGACTGGCCTCGGCGGACACGAGCACGACGGTCACACCGCCTGCCGTCATCGCCGCCAACCCCGGTGCCTCCCCGCCGGCGAGCGGCTCGCGATGGAATCCGAGCTGGTTCGAGAAGAGGTCCACGGCGCGGTCGAGGTCTTTGACGGCGACGACGACGTGGTCGATGCGCGTGGCCACGGTGTCGATCGCAGATCGTTGCTGGCTGGCGGCCAGCTTGTCGGGCGCCGGGTCGGGTCTGGCACCGGCGACTTCGATGCGGTGTGTTTCACTCAGCAGCACGCGTACGAGTTGCTCGACGAAATCAGGGTCGACGCCGTCGTCGATCGCCCATTGGCGGCGCGAGGTCACGACGTCGCGCACCCGTTGAGGCTGAATCACCGGAGTGTCGGAGCCGGCCTTCAACTGGGCGACCTCTTCGCAGACGGCGAGGCGGGCAGCGACGACGCGCACGAGTTGCCGATCGAGTTCGTCGATGCGTGCACGGAGTGCTGCCAGGTCGCTCACCCGTGAAACGGTAGACGCCAGATGCCCGCTTCGTCGCTTCATCCGACAGATCGCAGCTGGAGCTCGGGGGGGATAACCGGAGGAACCTCCGAATAATCGCCGATTCGTGTGTGAATGTCGTTCGTGCCATGTAGAAACGGATCATGAGCGATCTGATCAAACTTGGCCTGCAGATTCCGAGCTTCACCTATCCCGATGTCCCGAGCAGCGAACTGTTCGAGGCCGTCCTCGCCCAGGCGGTGTCGGCCGAGGAATCGGGCTACGACTCCGTCTACGTGATGGACCACTTCTATCAGTTGGCGATGATCGGTCAGCCGAGCGAGAACATGCTCGAGTGCTACACGATCCTTTCGGCAATCGCCGCCAGGACGAAAAAGGTCCGCCTCGGGGCGATGGTGGGCGGTGTCACGTACCGCAACCCGGCGTTCCTCGCCAAGGTCGTGTCGACGCTCGACATCGTGTCGTCCGGGCGGGCGATCTGGGCAATCGGTGCCGGGTGGTTCGAGCAGGAACACGACGCATATGGCTTCGAGTTCGGCAGCTTCACCGAACGATTCGAGAAGCTCGAAGAAGCGTTGCAGATCGTCAAGAGCATGTTCGTGAACGAGCACACGACGTTCGACGGCAAGTGGTTCCACGCCAAGGAGGCAATGAACTTCCCGAAGCCGGTCCAGGCCGGTGGCCCGCCGGTGCTCATCGGTGGCAGCGGCGAGAAGAAGACGCTGCGGATGGTCGCCCAATACGCTGACGCCTGCAATCTGTTCGGGGATACGGCGCAGCTCAAGCGCTTGATCGGCGTACTCGACGAGCACTGTGCCAACCTCGGTCGAGATCCGAAGGAGATCTGCCGCACCAGGCTGGCGACATTGATCGCTGCGCCGACGCTGGAAGCTGCGGAAGCGAAGCTATCCGTCCGCCTCGGCGGAGCGAAGGTCGCCGACCTGCCGGAAGAGATGCAGGCGCAGGTCAAGTCGATGGTGATCTACGGAGGTCCTGACGAGGTCGCTGCACAGGTACAGGCGATCCTCGACACCGGCATCGACGGCATCATCTTGAACACCGGTTTGGCCAATGATCTCGAGACGATCGAGCTCGCCGCCAAGATCGTGCTACCGCTGGTGTCCTGAACCTCTGCAGTGATTCATCGGTAGCGTGGCCGGCGTATGAGCAGCGACGTCGTCACCGAAGCAGCGCGTCGTCGCACCTTCGCGATCATCTCGCACCCGGACGCCGGCAAGACGACTCTGACCGAGAAATTGCTGCTGTACGCCGGCGTCGTGCAGAGTGCCGGTGCCGTCAAAGCGCGTGGCGGTCGTGCGGCTGCGCGGTCGGACTGGATGGAGATGGAGCGCGAACGAGGGATTTCCGTCTCGTCGACCGTTCTGCAATTTCCCTATGCCGACTGCATGATGAACCTCCTCGACACGCCTGGCCACAAGGACTTCTCCGAGGACACGTACCGCGTACTGACTGCAGTCGATGCTGCGGTGATGGTGCTCGATTCGGCGAAGGGCATCGAACCACAGACGCGCAAACTGTTCGAGGTCTGCCGCGCTCGCAACACTCCGATCATCACCTTCCTCAACAAGCAGGACCGCCCAGGTCTGGCGCCGTTGGAGTTGGCAGATGACATCGCCAACACACTCGACCTCGCACTCGCACCGCTGATGTGGCCCGTCGGTCCGAGTGGCGCTCTCTTCGGTTTGCTCGACACCCGACAGGATGTGCTGATCCGGGCGGATCGCACTGCCCGCGGCGCGTTCATCGGCGACGAGGAAACACTGAAGGGTGACGACGCGGTCGCCCTTGCCGGGTCAGCGCTGGCACAGGCTCGCGAGGAGTGCGAATTGCTCGATCTGTCATACGGTGGATGGGACCGGGAGGCGTTCGAAGCTGGACAGCTGTCGGCGGTGCTCGCCGGCTCGGCGTTGACGAACCAGGGTGTCCGCCAACTGCTCGATGCGCTGGTGTCCATCGCCCCGTCGCCGACAGCCCGGGAGCAGGTCGATGGGACGATGCGCCCGCTGGACGCTCCGTTCGCCGGCATCGTGTTCAAGATCCAGGCCAACGTCGATCCGTCGCACCGCGACCAGATGGCCTTCGTCCGCGCCTGCTCCGGTCGCTTCGAGCGCGGCGAGCCGTTGACGCAATCGTCAAACGGCAGAGTCGTGACGACCAAGCACGCTGCATCGGTCCTCGGCCAAGAGCGCGAGACCGTCGAAGAGGCGTTCCCCGGCGACATCGTCGCTCTCGTCAACGCCCGTAACCTGCGCATCGGCGAGACCGTCTACGCCGGTCCGCCGGTCGAGTTCCCACGCCTGCCGCGGTTCGAACCGGAGGTGTTCGCCTCGGCCCGTCCACTCGACGTCTCGAAGGCCAAGCAGTTCCGCACCGGTGTCGAGCAGCTCGATGCCGAGGGCGTGATCCAGGCGCTGATCGAAGACGGGAACCATTCCCGACCGATCATCGCCACCGTCGGAGCACTGCAGATGGACGTCTTCAAGCATCGCATGCGTGCCGAGTACAACGTCGAGGTCGAACTCGGCGGCAACAGCATCCAGGCCGTCAGGCGTACCGATGCTGCGACGGCGCAGAAGTTGCGCGAGATCGGCGGTATCCGTATCGCCGACCGCAGCGACGGTGCATTGCTGGCGCTGTTCGAGAACAAGTACCGCCTCGAGCGGCTGCAGCGTGACGAGCCGAGCTTGACACTGAAGCCGATGGTCGACCTGTAGGGGACATGACAAGGTTGGGTCGATGCCCAGCAGTTCCTGCAGACGGTCATGAGCTCGAGATCAATAGCCTCTGAGCTGCGACGTTGCTGTCGAGGGATTTGACACTCTGGCCGATAGCGTTGCTGCCGTCCGTCGGAGCTCAGGCCCTGGCGTGATGCATCTGCCACAGTTGGTGGGTGCGACCTCCATCACGTGACGTCAAGTCAGAAGGAAGGCAACGATATGTCCACACAGGACACGATCGCCGCGCACCGAGTACACGACACGGACACCGGTTCCCCGGAAGTCCAGGTTGCACTGCTCACAGCGCGGATCAACCAGCTCACCGAGCACCTCAAGGTCCACAAAAAGGACCACCACAGCCGTCGCGGGCTGCTGATGATGGTCGGCCGCCGCCGTCGCATGCTTGACTATGCCAAGAACATCGACGTCGAGCGCTACCGGGCAATCGTTCAGAAGAACGGTCTGCGTCGCTGACAAATGAAGTGTCTGTGAGCGAGCGGCCAGCATGGCCGCTCGTTCCACATCTGCGCTTCATTCACTGAACTACCGATCAAACGTGGGTCCCGACGTCACAGGGGCAAACCAAAAACCGAAGTACAGGAGTCGGTTGTCAGTCGAGATTCTCCCGCTCCACCGCATGAGCAGGTGCAGCACGGGAGCTTGCCGACTGGGAACCGGGCCTTGCTTCCAACAGGAATTGCGCCAGGGTGGCGCATCCAAGAAAGGAATCACAATGGCAGAGGCCATTCGTGTCTCAGCACCGGTCGCCGGTACTGAGAAGACGCTCTCGTTCGAGACCGGCAAGTTCGCCCCGCAGTCGCAGGGTGCAGTTGTCGTCAGTCTCGGACGGACCACCGTGTTGGCAACCGCCAACGCAGCCAAAGATGTCCGAGATGGCATCGACTTCTTCCCGCTCACCGTCGATGTCGAAGAGCGTGCTTACGCTGCCGGCAAGATCCCGGGCGCATTCTTCCGTCGTGAAGGCCGCCCGAGCGAGAACGCAATCCTCACCTGCCGCCTGACCGACCGCCCGCTGCGGCCGGCGTTCGCCGACGGGTACCGCAATGAGACACAGGTCGTCTTGACGATCCTCGGCGCCGACCAGGAAAACCCGCACGACATCATCAGCATCAACGCCGCTTCGGCAGCGTTCATGATCAGCGGTATCCCCTTCGACGGCCCGATTGGCGCCGTCCGCGTCGCCTTCAGCCAAGAGGGCACATGGATCCCGCACCCCACCTTCGAAGAGGGCCACGAAGGCACCTTCGAACTCGTCGTCGCCGGCCGTGAGCTCGACAACGGCGATGTCGCCATCATGATGGTCGAAGCCGGTGGCACCGAGAAGAGTTTCACGTACTACGAAGCCGGCGCCCCGAAGGTGACAGAAGAAGTCATCGCCGGCGGCCTCGAAGCGTCGAAGGTGTGGATCAAAGAGAGCATCGGCCTCCAGCGTCAGCTGCTTGCCGCCGTGATCGAGGCCCATGGCCCGATCAAACCGCTGTCCTACAACCCGGTCCTCGACTACGGCACCGACGTGTGGGAAGCCGTCCAGCGTGTCGGCTCGCCGAAGCTTGCAGAGATCATCAAGATCACGCAGAAGACTGAGCGCAATACCGCTACCGACGCCGCCGCCAAGGAGACCGTCGCCGAACTAGCGGGAACTTCCGAGGCACCTGGCGAATTCGTCGGGCGCACCAAGGAGATCAAGGACGCGTTCCGCAGCCTGACCAAGAAGCTCGTTCGCCAGCGTGTTCTTGACGAGGGAATCCGGATGGACGGCCGCGGTGTCCGCGACCTCCGTCCGGTCTCAGCCGAGATCGGCGTGTTGGCCACGGCTCATGGCTCCGGCCTGTTCCAGCGTGGCGAGACGCAGGTCCTGACGGTCGCCACCCTGGCGATGCCGCGCATGAACCAGCAGCTCGACACGTTGACGCCTGACACGACCAAGCGCTACATGCACCACTACAACATGGCCCCGTGGGCCAACGGCGAGACCGGCCGTGTCGGTTCGCCGAAGCGCCGCGAGATCGGCCACGGCGCGCTCGCCGAGCGTGCACTGTTGCCAGTCGTCCCGTCGCAGGAATCGTTTGCCTATTCGCTGCGTCTCGTCAGCGAAGTGATGAGTTCGAATGGCTCGACCTCGATGGCCTCGGTCTGCGGTTCGTCGCTGGCGTTGATGGATGCCGGTGTGCCGATCAAGGCGCCCGTCGCCGGTATCGCCATGGGCCTCATCTATGCCGATGGCAAGTACACGACGCTGACCGATATCCTCGGTTCTGAGGACGCCTTCGGCGACATGGACTTCAAGGTTGCCGGAACGGCTGAAGTCGTCACCGCTCTGCAGCTCGACACGAAGATCGACGGCATCCCCGCTGATGTGCTCGCCGCCGCTCTGCAGCAGGCCAAAGAAGCCCGTCTGCAGATTCTCGAGGTGATGAACGCAACGATCTCCGAGCCACGTTCGGAAGTCCGTGACACGGCACCAAAAATCCTCAGTTTCAACATTCCGTTGGACCGCATCGGTGAAGTGATCGGGCCGAAGGGCAAGGTCATCAACACGATCCAACAGGAGACCGGCGCCGACGTCAATATCGACGACGACGGTGTCGTCGGTACCGTCACCATTGGTTCCGTCGACGGCCGCAAGGTCGAAGATGCCCGCTACCGGATCATGCTGATCATCGCCCCGCCGTCGGCTGATGTCGGTGCCACCTACATGGGTCGCGTCGTCAACATCACCAAGTTCGGTGCCTTCGTCAACATCCTTCCGGGTCGTGACGGCCTCATCCACATCTCCAAGTTGGGCCGCGGCAAGCGGATCAACCGGGTGGAGGATGTCGTCAACCTCGGTGACGAGATCGAAGTCCGCGTCGACGAGATCGACGAAAAAGGCAAGGTCAGCCTGAGCCTCGCAGACGACGCTGCTGCGCCGCCCGGCGAGTCGTCGGCCCCGGCCCCGTATTCGTCAGCACCGTCGACCCCGTCAGCAACGACTTCGTCCGACGACGGTAAGCACGCCTCCGTTGGCGCGGCGATGGCACCCACGTCGTTGAGCTTCGAAGACGCATTCGACGCCGAACTCGCCGGCGACCTCGGCGACCTTGGCCCGGCATCCTCACTGCCTCGTGACGACGCACCGCGTCGTGACAGCAGTGGCGGAGATCGTGGCCGCAACGGCGCCGGAGGCGACCGCGGTCGCCGTCGTCACCGCTGAGACATCCCACTACTGAGCGCTGGCCAGACTGTTACCTTCGGTAGCGGTCTGGCCAGATCGCTTTTCGCCGCCATGCGCGGTTCTACTCACTTGCCTGGCGGTCGTTGATCGGCAGGTGTCTTTCGTACGAGGGGTCCTGTGTCAACGCAGATCACACAATTGCCGCAGGGCCTGACAGTGGCCACCGAAAATGTCCCTGGGGCGTTGTCGGTGGCCGCTGGCGTCTGGGTCGGCGTCGGTGCCCGCGACGAACCAGCAGAACTGTCCGGAGCTTCGCACTTCCTCGAGCACCTGCTGTTCAAGGGCACAGCTGACCGCTCTGCAAAACAGATCTCGGAGTCGGTCGACCGTGTCGGCGGCGACATGAACGCCTTCACGACCAAGGAATACACGGCCTACTATTGCCGCCTGCCGCGCAGGTCGCAGGCAATGGCCATCGAGTTGCTCGGCGACGTCCTGTCTCGTCCGGCGCTGCGCGAGAGTGATGTCGACTCCGAACGCAAGGTCATCCTCGAAGAACTGGCGATGGACGACGACAGTCCCGACGATGTCGCTCACCGGCTGCTGCTGGCGTCACTGTTTCCCGAGCATCCACTCGGCCGCGAGACCGCCGGTGATGTCGAGACCGTCATGGCAACGACCGCAGCCGACATCCAGCAGTTCCACGCCTACTGGTACCGATCGAACAACACCGTCGTCGCCGTCGCCGGCGACATCGATCACGACGTCGTACTCGGGCAGATCACGGCGGCGTTCGCCGACCTCGGCGTCGATGGCGTCAAGCCGGAACGGATACGGCCAGAGTCCTCGCCTGGCGCCATCTCGCTGTTGGAGGACGACACCGAGCAGGTCCACCTGACATTCGGGTTCCGCGCCTTCGACCGTATGGATCCTGATCGCGAAGCGCTCGACGTCATGAACCACATCCTGGGCGGTGGCATGTCGAGCAGACTCTTCGAGGAGATCCGCGAGAAACGCGGACTCGTCTACAGCGTCTATTCGGGTGCCTCGTTGTACTCAGATGGTGGCCTGCTGAGCATCTACGCCGGCGCTCGCCCCGAGCAGGCGGCCGAGGTTGCGGGACTCGTACGCATCGAACTCGACCGACTCCGTATTGACGGTGTCACCAACGACGAACTCGATATCGCTCGCGGATATCTGTCCGGCTCGTTCGCCCTGGGTCTCGAGGACAGCGGCTCGCGCATGGCCCGCAATGCCGGCCTGCTGACGGCGATGGGTGCGATCCGTTCGCCCGAAGAGCAGGCAGCCCGCTGGGAGGCCGTGAACTCCAGCGACGTCGACCGAGTCATCGAACGGATACTCAGCCAGCCGGTCGTCGTCTCAGCGGTCGGACCGATCACCGACGAACTCCGCGCTGTCGTCACCGTCTGACGCCTAACCCAGCTCGGAAGCGGTGACGACGTCGTCGGGCAGCCGGCATCTGGCAGGCTCTGGCGATGACGTCAAGCGTTCGCCGCCGCATCGCCGTGGCACTGGCGTCGCTCGTGCTCATCGCCGGCGGGTGTTCGAGTAGCGCCAAGCGGGCTGCGCCGATCGGAGCGGACCTGTCGACGGCGAGCGACGCCGACGTTCTCAAGCACGCCTTGACCGCCGGACTCGCGGGCGTGCCCGGTGTCGATCAGGCATGCATTCAGCGGGAACTGGCGTCGATCCCTCCGGATTTCAAGATCCCGGTGGACTCGCAGAGCGCAGCAGCGGATGACACGACCGAGGCGACGGCCGCTGAAACGACGGCCGCTGAAACGACCGAGGCGGCGGCCTCGACGATCGCTGATCCGCTCGACGTGCTGGGCGACAGCGATTGCGGTGGGGACAGCGACACGATGCTCAAGCAGATGGCGGGGACGCCGGCGGGAGAGGAACTGGTGGTTCGGGTGCTCGCTGCCGGATTCGCCGGTCAAAGGCTCCCCGTCGATCTCATCTGCGTTCGAGCGGTGATCAGCTCGACCACTTCGAACGTCGTCGACGCCCTGTTGACGTCGGCGGATTCACCCCCGGGCGACATCACCGAGAAGTTGTCGGCCTGCACGAAGTAGCGCCGTCATCACCCAGTGAACGACACGTGCTGCGGTGCGGCGCTGTCAGCGTTACCGTGGCGTTCCATGACGATTCGAGTGGGTGTGATCGGTGCTGGTGGCCGTATGGGGGCGACGGTCTGTGATGCAGTCGTCGCCGACCCGGACTTGCAACTCGTGGCGGCTGTCGACGTCGGTGCCAGTGGGGAGCTCGTCCACGGGGTGACGATCGCTGCTTCGCTCGACACCCTGAAGGAACGCGATGTTCAGGTCGTGGTCGACTTCACCGTGGCAGCGGCAGTCCGCTCGACCCTGCCGTGGCTGGCTGAGCACAGCATCCACGCTGTCGTGGGGACGACCGGACTGACGGACGACGACATGCAGATGGCGCGCAGCCGGTTCACCTCCTCGAATTGCCTCATCGCCGCCAATTTCGCCATCGGTGCCGTGCTGATGATGCGCTTCGCCGAATTGGCGTCGCCATGGTTCGACACCGCCGAGATCATCGAGTTACACCACGACGCGAAAGTCGATGCACCGTCGGGTACGGCCCTTGCCACTGCGACTCGGATGGCCGCAGCGTCGTCAACATGGGCACCGGATCCAACCCGGCACGAAGTCGTCCGCGGGGCGCGAGGTGGCGAGGGACCCGCAGGAATACGTGTCCATTCGGTGCGCATGCGCGGCATGGTCGCTCACCAGGAAGTACTGCTCGGTGCTGCTGGACAGACCCTGACAATTCGCCACGACAGCTATGACCGGATCAGTTTCATGCCAGGTGTCGTGCTCGGTTGCAAACGCATCGCCGAACACCCGGGACTCACCATCGGCCTCGACAGCTATCTCGGGCTGTGAGCCGGGCACGTCTGCTTCGCTGTTCGCTACGAACCGATCTCGAACCACACTCTGGTCTGGCCGTGATCGGTCGAGACGCCCCAGGTGCGGGCGAGATCGGCGATCAGCTGCAGACCGCGACCTGAGGGATCGGTCTCACCGGCAACACGACGAGTCGGTACACCAGCGCCCTCGTTGCTGACTTCGATGCGGACGACCTGGACGCTTGGGTCGCTGCGTTCGACGCTCATGTTGATCGGCGCGCGACCGTGGAGCACGGCGTTGGAGACGAGTTCGCTTGCCAACAGCTGTGAGGTTTCGACGGTTTCGGCAGGCAGCCCCCATGACCGCAGGACGGTCGAGAGAAAACCACGGGCCTTATGCGGCGCACCAGTGTCCTGGTCGAGGTCGAGTTGTTCGATGCGTGGGGTCATTGCGGTATGCCAGTGTTGGATTGGTCCGACCAGAGAAGTGCAGATTCTACGATAGTTGACTGGGCTTGTCCGAAGGGTGAAGCGAGTGTGTGCGGTCGACGACAACGATCCGAGCTCGTGTACATGTGCAGGCGTTGATGCCCACTCGCCGCCCGCTCTAAACGTGAATCGGACGTAAACAGTGCAACGTCCAACCGTCCCGTCTTGCGAGCCTCCCGCTCGTCAGGCCTTCATCGGTGCGATGACCTGCTCGGTGAATCGGAGCGCCGGCTCGACGGCGAGGGGATGGCCGAAGTCCATCACGAAATACGTCACGCCGAGTTCGCCGAGGTGCGCCAGTCGTTGCAGCCACTGTTCGGAAGCCTCATCCGAATCCGGAAGCTCGCCTGCGACGGTCACGCAGCTCTCGATGTCGGCGGTATTCCTGCCGGCGCTGATTGCGGCCGTGTCGACGATGTCTCGCTTGCGTTTCCACCCGTCGTCGCTCCGGTACGCACCATTCCAGATATCGGCATGCCGTCCGACGACGGGGAGACCGATCTGCTCACCGGAACTGCCGATGCAGATCGGCGGAACAATACCGGGGCGGGGGGTGGCTGCGGCGTCGTCGATCTGGAAGTACGTCCCGTCGAAGGTCGGGTGCTCCTCCGTCCACATCAGGCGACAGATCTGTACGACCTCTTCGAGTTGACGAAGCCTGACGGCGGCCGTGGGGAACTCATATCCGTACGAACGGTATTCTTCGTCTCGCCATCCGGCACCGATGCCGAGCATGAAACGCCCGCCGGACAGTACCTGCAGCGTCGCCGCCATCTTCGCCGTCAGCGCCGGGTTGCGATAGCCCTGACCGAGTACGTGGTGGCACAACATCACGTCGGGGAACGTCGCTGCCAGCCAGGTGAGCGTTGTCCAGCCCTCGAGAAAGCCTTCGCGCTTGTCGCGGTCGAAGCCATAGAAGTGATCGGCGATCCACACCGAGTCGAAATGAGGCAACGCCTTGGGAAGGATGTGCTCCTGCTGGTACATCACGATGGGTTGGAAGTTGCTCCCAGCATGACCGGCGACAGGAGACAACCAGCCGAATTTCACCATGTCCGCAATCCTTCCGTCAGCCGACCGAGACAACTGTCGCGCATCCGCTCCCCGCAATCGGCATCCGTGCATCTTCTCGGACCGCGAGCTGGAGCAATGTATCGAGCGGCGGATTCGTGGGTATACCCACTGGTCGCCATCGCCCTGGTTGTCACCCTCGAATGACAGCGAGTGACGGGGCGGGCCACAAAATTGAGATACTCCAACACATCTCAGTACGGTGGGGTCGGCCGAACACGCTGCCCCCACCGGATGAGCCCCACCGGACGAGAACGAGAAGACGATGGACGAGATGAACGACATGCACGAGGTTGGTCGGAACGAATCACTGGCGGTATCGATCGATCAGCAGGGAACCGTGATTGCGGTCGGCGACATCGACCTTGCCGGCGGCCCGCTGCTGGAGAAGGCGATACTCCAACAGGAGGAGTCGCAGCCGATCATTATCGATCTTGCGGCTGTCGAGTTCATCGACTCGTCCGGCCTGCGCAGCCTGCTGTCGGCGAGCCGTCGCGCCCAGGGCCGCGAAACCTCCGTCACACTGCGCAACCCGTCGTCCGGCGTCCTCCGGCTGCTCTCGATCACTGGCACCACCACTCAGTTCGTGATCGAAGAGGCAGAATCGTGAACACGGCCACTCCGGCCGAAGCTGCACCTGATACCGCCGATTCCAGGACCGGTCAACTCGTGACGTTGGTCGTCCCCGCTGTCGCTGCGATGGCGCGGGTTGCACGGTTGACGGCCAGTTCGGTCGCCTCCCTCGGCGATATGACGGTCGACGACATCGATGACATCAAGATCGCCGTGAGCGAGTTGATGACGCTGTTCATCCAGCACGACGATCCATCCGAGATCACGTTGCGATTCGACGCCGGCGAGCTGACATTTTCGATCGACGCGACGATGGCCGTTTCCGGTGCCGATCTCGAGGGACCCGAAGCGCTGCTCGCCAAGGCAGTACTCGACGCGGTCTGCGACGTGTACGAGCTCGATTCGGTCGACGGTCGAATCGCTGCCAGGGTCGTCAAGAAGCGGTCCGACCAGTCGACTTCCTCACGCGGTTGACCCGTGACCTCACCGCGCACCCCAGAGGACGAGGAACGACTACGGATGCGCTTCCGCGAACTCCGTCGCACCGGCGATCGACGCACCCGCGACGACATCGTCGTCGAGCATTCGTGGATCCCCCGCGCTGTCGCCAGACGGTTCGACCAACGCGGTGAGGCCTTCGACGACCTGCTGCAAGTGGCGTCGATCGGGCTCGTCAAAGCGGTTGATCGATTCGATCCGGAGATGGGAACGAACTTCGTCTCGTTCGCCATGCCGACCGTCGTCGGAGAGGTGCGTCGGTATTTCCGCGACTACGCCTGGAGTGTGCGCGTGCCCCGCAGCGCCAAAGAACTCAAGCCGCGGATTGCCAAAGCGATCGAGGACCTGCAGCAGCAGCTGACACGTTCGCCGAGCGTTGCCGAAATCGCCGAACATCTCCATGTCGACGTCGATTCGGTGCTGGAGGCGATGGAGGCGTCTGCTGCCTATCGTGCCTCGTCGCTGGATACGCCCGGTACCGGAGACGATGCCCCGGAACAACACCGCAGTCTCGCCCAGGACGATCGTCAACTCGCCGGCGTCATCGATTCGGCGACCATCCGGCAAATGCTCGAGACGCTGCCGGGCCGCAGCAGGATGATCCTCTACCTGCGGTTCTTCGAGCAGATGAGCCAGGCAGACATCGCCGAGCATGTCGGCACCAGCCAGGTCCATGTGGGCCGGCTGCTGAAGGCCGGACTCGAACAGCTCCGTGGCCAATTGAGCGAGGACGAGCTACGCGAACTCGTCTGATACGGCACGTCGCTCGTTCGTCGCCCAGACGGCGGCACGTGTCGCCGTTTGATCCGCATTCGAGCCGGGTACCTCCTGTCGGCGCGACGGTTGCGCAAGCTCACCGATTTCAGGGGCTCGGCGACGTACGCGTGGCGTCCATCAGGCGCATCGCACAAGGAGAACGACAGATGTTCAAGCTCATTCGTAGGCCACTGCGTCCGTTCTACCGCTCGGTGGCACTCGCCTTCGTGTGGTCGAACAGGCGCGATCTCATGCGCTGGGTGAGTTTTGCCAAGCGTGCTGTCGCCACGACAACTCGGCCGTCATCAGCCGATCTGAAAAGTGAGGCGCGTGTGCGGTTGTCGGTCTCCTTGGATCCGATATTGCGTCGGGATGCAGCGCTCAAGGACCTCCGCGTCCGGGACGGAGTCGTGACCCTGCAGTCGCCTGTCGGCTGGGCCAACCGTGGCATCGCCGTCACCCGGCTGGAGCAGATCAACGGCATCGAGTCGGTCCATACGACAAGCGATCTCGGTGCCGCCGACGCACGCCATCCGGTGAGAGAGACGAGCTACTTGAGTGCCGCCAGAGCTGCTTCGTAGTCCGGCTCGTCGGCGATTTCGGGGACGAGCTGGCGATGAACGACGATGCCGTCCTCGTCGAGGATGACGACTGCTCTGGCGAGTAGTCCGCTCATCGGCCCATCAGCCAAGGCGATACCGAAGTCGCTTCCGAAGCCGGTGCGGAACGACGAACCGTTCTGCACGTTCTCGAGGCCTTCCGAACCGCAGAAGCGACCCTGGGCGAATGGCAGGTCAGCGGACACGTTCAGCACCTTGGCGTTGTCCATCGAGGTCGCCAATTCGTTGAAGCGACGGACACTGGCGGCACAGGTTGGTGTGTCGACGCTCGGGAAGATGTTCAGCACGAGTTTGCTGCCGGCGAAGTCGGTATTCGTGATGTCCTGGAGAAGTGCTCCGGTCACGGTGAAGGTCGGCGTCGAGCCGATCGCCGGAAGTTCGCCGACGGTATGAAAGGGGTTGCCCCGCAAGGTAATTTCTGCCATAGACCTTTCGTATCACCGACGACGTCGCATCCCACCGCAGGGGCGCATCTGATCGACACGAAACGCGATGGAAAGACGTCACATATCTTCCGGAAATGTGGCCGCGCCAAGCTGTCGTGCGCCGAAACCGAATGCCGAACTTCGGAAGGATTCATTCGGTACACAGGAGCAATGTGGAACGTCGAGTAGCTCGACTTGAACTGATTTCCCGGCCGGAGCTGGTCGGCCGCGCCCTGACAGAGCCACTCTCGATGCTCCACGAGCGCTGGTTGCACGAACTCTGGGACGCGCTGCCGGCTGACCCGGGAACGGGTTGGGCATTGATGACGACGGCCGGTTCGGCGCGACGGGACATGGCGGTCGGCAGCGATCTCGATGTGCTGTTGATCCACCCGCGCAAAGCGCAGGCAGAGGAGATCGCGGCGATCACCGATGTGCTCTGGTACCCGCTCTGGGATACCGGGTCGAAGATCAGCCCAGCAGTGCACTCGATCGAATCGATCCTCGAACTCGCCAGGAGCGACCTGGTGACGGCCACGACCCTGCTCGAATTGCGGTATCAGTGCGGAGATGCCGAGGTCGTCGCCACGTTGACGGCAAGGGCGTTGGAGCAGTGGCGGGGGAATGCCAGACACTGGTTGAAGAAACTCGACGCATCGGTCGAAGCACGCAACACCAAGTCCGGCGAAGTCGCTTTCCTGCTGGAACCCGATCTCAAAGACGGGCGCGGTGGCCTGCGCGACGCGCAGGCGATGTACTGGGCACAGCTGACGGCCCATCCGGCGATCGAAGGGGCGGAGGAAGAACCGCCTGGCGTGCTGACCGACGCAGCCAACATATTGATCGACGCCCGCGTCGAGTTGCACCGAAGTACCGCAAAGGCATCGAACGTACTGCTGCTCCAGGAGCAGGACGCTGTTGCCGCAGCGCTCGGCTACGGCGATTCCGACGATCTGATGCTCGCCGTCTCCCTCGCCGGACGCACGATCGCCTGGGCATCGGACCGCTTCTGGGCGCGTGTCATTCGCCGGCTCGACAAACGGCGTGCGGAGGGTCCAGGCCGGGCGTTCACGATCAACGGCGACTTTGCACTGCAGGACAGCATGCTCGTGCTGCGCGCCGATGTCGACGTCGGCGATCCGACGCTGGTGTTGCGAGCGGCAGCGGCGGCCGCCCATCACGGCGCGCAGCTCGACCGGCAGTCGCTGCAGGCGCTTGTCGCCTCAGACACGTCGATGCCGGACCCGTGGCCGGCGACGGCATTGAAGGCGCTCGTCTCGCTGCTCGGCGCAGGGGAGGCATCGGTACCGATTTTCGAAGCGCTTGACCGCCATGGCTTGATCATCCGCGTGCTGCCTGAATGGGCCAGCGTGCAGGCAAAGCCGCAGCGCAACGCTTTTCATCGCTTTACCGTCGACCGTCACCTCTGGCAGACCGCAGCCAACGCAGCCGCCTACGTCCGCGAAGTCGCCAGACCAGACCTGCTGTTGGTCGGGGCGCTGCTCCACGACATCGGCAAAGGCTTTCCCGGCGACCACACCGACGTCGGCAGTCCGATCGTCCGGGCGATTGCGACGCGTATGGGATTCGCCGAGTCCGATGTCGATCGCATCGTACGCATGGAGGAACTGCACCTGCTGCTGCCCGAAGTCGCGACCCGCCGCGATCTCGCCGATCCACGGACGATCACGAATGTCGCCGATTCCGTTGGCGACGTCGATCAACTCGAGCTGCTCAGAGCCCTGACGATCGCCGACAGTCTGGCGACGGGCTGGAGTGCGTGGAGCGATTGGAAAGCAGGACTCGTCGACGATCTCGTCAGCAGGACGCGTCGGGCACTCGATGGCCATCGTCCCAAGCGGGTCTCCGGATTCCCGACGGCTGAACATCGGGCGATGATGTCCCAGGTGCATGGCGATCACCTCGCTCACGTTGTCGGAAGAGTCGAGGGTTGCACGATTGCCGCGCCGGACAGGCCCGGCCTGTTCCGCGTGATCGCCGGAGCGTTGTCGTTGCACTCCGTCGACATCGTTTCGGCTGACGTCTGGACGAGCGACGATGGCGTCGCCGTCGATGACTTCGTCGTCGGGCGACGAGTCGGCGGCGAAACGAACTGGCGGCGCGTCGAAGCTGACCTGCGGCTCGTGTTGGCAGGCGAGATGGACCTCAATGCACAGCTTGCCGAAAAGGTCAAGACCTACGCGAACGTCCACCGCAAAGCGCAGTCGGCGCACCCCCCGAAGCCGGAGGTGCTGGTCGACAATGGCTGGTCGCGTACCGCAACGGTGGTGGAGGTACGTGCGCCAGATGGAATCGGTGTGCTGCATCGCATGGCAGTCGTGCTCGAACGCCACGGCCTCGACATCCGCCACGCCAAGGTCGTCACCCTCGGCCACGAGGTCGTCGACATCTTCTATGTCAACCGGATGGACGACCTCGAAGCGCTCACCGACCTCGCTGGAGATCTGCGCGCCGTGCTCTGACCGAAACTGAGTCCACTGGCGCACCGCCGGCGGTGCAAAACGGTCCACAGAAGTTGCACAACAGCCGCGCCGGCGGCTATTCGATCTGGCCGCTTCTCTCCATCCTGGCGGCCTTGTAGAACGCCTGGGCGAAGGTGATGACGAAGAATGCACCGACGACGAACCACTGGTACTTCTCGATCCAGTGCAGCAGCCTGGTCAGCTGCTTGTCGAAATGGCGAGCGGCTGCCCACACCCATGCGAGTCGTGCGGCGATTCCGGTGGAGATGAACAGCGCAAAGCGGCGCGGTGGCATGCGGTGCATGCCCACGAGTGCGCAGGCGATGTTGCTGCCGGGGAACAGCAGCGCCAGCACCCACCCGGCCTTGGCAGCGACGATCTTCAGCCAGCGGAACGTGATCGGCTCCTGGCCGTCGAGTTGGCGCGAGAACCAGGCCATCGCTCGGTCGCCGTAGAAGTAGCCGAGCACGTAGCAGAGCGTCGCAGCAATCGCCAGGCGAACGAAACCGATGACAGAATAGGCGATCGGGCTGATTCCGGCAGGGACGCTCAGCAGCAGATAGCGGATACGCGACGACAGCGCGATCAGGCCCTCTGGGCTGAAGGCGATGATCCTGGCGAAGAAGATCTGAGCGACATATCCCAGGCCGACGAGCACGCCGAAGGCACCAACCAGCAGTCGCAGGCGGCTGTCGGGTGCCACCGACGACGACGAGGACGGCAGCTCCGGCGGTTGCAAAGGGAATGCGGTCTGCTCGCTCGCCATCGCCAGAGCGTACGGCGAGCGGCTGGGACTTCGGCGCGTTACTGTTCTGGGCTGCGCCCGAATGGGGTGGCGCGTAGCACGAGAGGGAAACCATGCGTTCGACGATGCAAGAGACTCCGCTGACGATCGTTCACCTGTTCGAGCGTGCCGAGCAATACCACCGAACCAAGACGATCACGACGGCGATGTCCGGCCACATCGAGTCGATCACCTACGGCGACTGGGCCGAACGAACGAGACGGCTCGGCGGGGTGTTCGACACGCTCGGGATCAGCGCCGATGGGCGCATCGGAACGTTTGCCTGGAACACCTCCCGACACCTCGAGCTGTATTTCGCCGCACCGTGCACCGGTCGCGTCCTGCATACGCTCAACATTCGTCTGTTCCCCGAGCAGTTGACGTACATCGTCAACCACGCCGAGGACGAAGTCATCTTCGCCGACAAGTCGTTGCTCGGGCTGCTCGCACCCCTACTCAAGACGTTCTCGACGGTCAAACACCTGGTCGTGATGGCCGATGGAAAGGGCGAGATCCCAGCGGATCTCGGCGACATCCAATTGCACGACTACGAAACGCTCCTCGCCGCTGCCTCGCCGGTCGCGTTCGGGGTCGACGACGAGAACCGGGCGGCATCGATGTGCTACACGAGCGGCACGACCGGGAACCCAAAGGGCGTGATCTACAGCCACCGGTCGACGTTCCTGCACACGATGGGCGTGATGACGACCGATGAGATCGGCGTCGGAGAACGCGACGTCATCCTCCCGGTGGTGCCGATGTTCCACGCCAACAGTTGGGGTCTGGCCCACGCCGGAGTCGCAAGCGGTGCCGACCTGGTGATGCCTGGCAACGATCTGTCGGGCCCGGCGATCGCCGATCTGATCGTCAATCAGCGGGTGACGGTTGCCGCCGGTGTCCCGACGATCTGGATGGCGGTGCTGCCAGAGTTGAAAGGCCGGGACACGTCGTCACTCCGTGTGATTCCCTGCGGCGGGTCGGCTGTGCCGCGCGCCTTGAGCGAGGCCTATCGACTGCAACTGGGTTTGCCGATCCTGCAGGCGTGGGGGATGACCGAGACTTCGCCGATCGCCGCTGTCTGCAGCCTCAGCAAAGCCGATTTGCTGCTGAGCGACGAGGAACAGGCGGATCTGCGCACGAACGTCGGCCAGATCGCTTTTTGCATCGAGGCCAGGGTGGTCGACCCCGGCACGATGGAGAAACTGCCGTGGGACGGCGAGTCGAGCGGCGAACTGCAATGCAAGGGCCAGTGGATCACGGCCACCTACTACGACGACCCACGCGCCGGTGAGAGCTTCACCGATGACGGCTGGTTGCGGACCGGCGACGTCGCCACCGTCGACTCGCAAGGTCGGATCAAACTCGTCGACCGCACCAAGGACCTCATCAAGTCGGGTGGCGAGTGGATCAGCTCGGTCGAGATCGAGAACGAACTGATGGGTCACCCGAAGATCAAGGAGGCGGCGGTCATCGGCGTGCTCTCGACGAAATGGTCGGAGCGTCCGGTTGCCTGTGTCGTCGTCAAGGAGGGCGAGACGATGACCAAGGAGGAAGTGCTCAGCTTCATCGCTCCGAGCCTCGCCAAATGGCAGTTGCCGGACGACGTCATCTTCATCGACGAGGTTCCGAAGACGAGCGTCGGCAAGTTCTCCAAGAAGACGCTACGCGATCGTTTCGCCGACCTCGTGCTGCCGTAGCGGCCGGCACCGGCCGGTCGTGGTCGGTACCGCCGCCGAATCGATGCGACCAGCCATGACAGACTGAGCCGATGCTCGACCACCTGTCGATCCAATGTGCCGATGTCGAGGCAAGCGCAGCGTTCTACGACGTCGTGCTCGCCCCGCTCGGCGGCTCGTGTCTCATGGACTTCGGCGACGTGCGCGGCTACGGCATCGCCCCAATGCCCGACTTCTGGTTCGGGCCGCAGAGCACCGGGGTCGGGTTCCGCGAGTCGCATATCGCCTTCAGCGCCCCGGATCGCGCAGCGGTGCGGGCATTCTTCGACGTAGCGGTATCGGCCGGAGCCGAAGTGCTGCACGAACCCCGTGTCTTTCCCGAGTACCACGAGACCTACTTCGGGGCATTCGTCCGCGACCCCGACGGCAACAACGTCGAAGCCGTCTGCCACGCCCCTGAATGATGGCCGCGAGGCAGCAATCCGGGCCCTGACGCGTCGGAGGGCTGCCTCTATCGACGGGCCGCCGACGGACGGACGCTGAAACGGATCAACCGTCTGATCGAAGACACGATGCGCTCACCGTTCGAGGCAGCGGCAAACCTGGGCGTTTCAGTTTCGACCTCTGGCCGATGGTTGCGGCGCATCGACGAGGAGCGCCCGATCTGCCACGTCGACGAGAGCTGCGACCATCACGACCTCTTCATTCTCGAAGCCCGTCATCACGCCGTCTGTGCTGCTGTGCCAGATCGCGATCGCCGAGCCGTCGGCACCGATGGCATTGCAGACCGTGATCCCGCTGCTCGAGTCCAATCACGCCTCCAGATTCCGAGTACTCGTCCGGAACGGTCTGCCCGGACTCGGACTCGCAGCGGCCGGGGCTTCCTCAGAGTCGGCCGGCATCGATCACCCGCTGCAGGAACTGGCGAGTCCTCGGCTCGACCGGGTCGGTGAAGATCTGCTGCGATGAGCCGATCTCGCAGACGACGCCCTGATCGAGGAAGGCGACGCGGTCGCTGATCTCCCTGGCGAAACTCATCTCGTGCGTCGCCAGCACCATCGTCATACGCTCTTGTTTGAGGCCGCGAATGACGTCGAGCACCTCGCCGACGAGTTCCGGGTCGAGCGCGGCGGTGATCTCGTCGAGCAGCATCAGTTCCGGCTTCATCGCCAACGCCCGCACGATCGCCACGCGCTGCTGCTGGCCGCCGGAGAGCTGGTCCGGATACGCCCTCGCCTTGTCGGCGAGCCCGAAGACGGCGAGGAGTTCGTGCGCCGTTACATGGGCGACTGCAGTCGACTGTCCGAGCACCTTCATCGGTCCGATCGTGACGTTCCTCAGTACGTTCATGTGCGGGAAGAGATTGTAGTTCTGGAAGACCATGCCGATGCGGCGCCGGATCGGGTCGGTACTGAGCCCCGGTTCGGAGATGTCGATGCCGTCGAGGTAGATCGCCCCTTCGTCGATCGGCTCGAGCAGATTGCAGCAGCGCAGCAGCGTCGACTTACCGGATCCGGACGCACCGATCAGACAGATGACCTCTGACTCGGCGACGCTCAGGCTGACGTGGTCGAGCACGGTCCGTTGCCCGAAGCGCTTGACGACCGAGTCCAGTTCGAGCTTCGCCTTCCGTCCAGCGGCGGTTACTCCAGCTGCGGCTGCGTCGGTCATCGGACGGTCATCGGACGGTCATCGGACGGCTGTTGCGCCGGTGCGGCGCCGCTCGCGTTGCAGCAGATGGTCGGTCGTGCGGGTGAGCGGCACCGACACGCAGAGGAACAGCACAGCGGCGGCAACGTACGGCGTGAAGTTGAAGAACTTCGCCTTGTCGATGCCGGCCTGACGTAGGACTTCGACCGGACCGAGAATGCTGATCAAGGCGACATCCTTCTGCAATGAAACGAGATCGTTCATCAGCGGCGGAACGACTCGGCGGATGGCCTGGGGGAGGATCACATGGCGCATCGTCTGCGTACTGGTCATGCCGAGCGAGCGGGCAGCGGCGCGCTGTGATTCGTGGACGCTCTCGATGCCGGCACGAAAAACCTCGCCGACATAGGCGCTGTACGCGGCGATCAGCGCAACCGAACCCCAGATGACCGCCCGTCCGAGGTTACGGCTCTGCAGCAGACCCGGCACCCCGAAACCGATGAGCGTGATCCACAACACCATCGGCACGCCGCGGAAGACGTCCGTATAGACCGTCGAGAACAGCTTCAGCGGGAACAGCGCCGGGCTGCGCACGTTGCGGGCGAACGCCAGCGCCAATCCGCCGAGCAGGATGCACGGCGCGCACCACAGGAAGATCTGGACGTCGTACCAGAAAGGCCCGAGCATATGCCCGAGCGAGAACCGCAAGATCGAACCGTCGAAGAACGAGTGACGGACCTTCTGCCATCCGGACGTCATCGGCAACAGCACGGCCACCGCCGTCAGCACGATGGCTGTGCTGGCGGCGGCGATGGCGAACGAGCGGCGCTTCGTGCGTTGTTCGTAACGTTGCCGACGGGTGAGCTGTGTCGTCACCCTCGGGGAACGATGGGAACGCCGTCGGTTCCCTGCGCCAGCCACGTTGTTGCCAGCCTGGCGAGCGTGCCGTCGTCGGTCAGCTGTTTGAGTGCGCCATTGATGCATTCCGTCAGCGGGCTGCCCTTGGTGATCAGGTAGGCGAGCTGATCACCGGGTTCGGTGGAGAGCCGTTGGAACTGGCCGGCGAGATTCCCGTCGGTCATGCCGCCGCCGTTGACGATCCCGTAGGCCGTCGGCAGGTCGACGATGAGGCCGTCGATCTGGTTGTTCTGCAGCGCCTGCGCCGCGCCGGCGTTGTCGTCGAACACCTGCGGAGCGGACGTTGGTTTGATCACACCGGTGATGAACGTCAGGCTGGTGGTGCCGGTGGCTGCACCGAGCTTGGCGGTCTTCAGATCGGTCATCGACTTCGGTTTGGCGAACTTCGACGTCTTGGTGGTGACGAGCGCCTGATTCGTCGTGTAGTACGGCAGTGAGAAATCGACGACTTTGGCGCGGTCAGGGGTGGCGGAGAACTGCTGGATGTTGGCGTCGAAGCTCTTCGGTCCTGGTGCAATCGCCTCGTCGAAGCCGGTGCGCAACCAGACGACGTCAGCGTTCTTGAAGCCCATCTTGGCGGCGACCGCATAGGTGACTGCGGACTCGAACCCTTTTCCGGATTCCGGCTTGTCGTCGACGACGTAGGGGGAGTACGCCGGGTTCCCGGTGGCAACGGTGAACTTGCCGGCGGTCAGCGTCTTGCCGGCGACACACGTCGCCGGGTTGGCAGCGATCTTGGCGGCGGTCGTCGAAGCGGTGGTGGATGCAGTTGTCATCGCTGCGGCGCTCGTGAGGGCGGCGGTCGTTGGAGCGGCCGTTGTGGCTGTCGCCTTCGTCGCTCCCGTTGCGGTCGGCGCGGACGTCGTCGGCCCGGGCGTCGTGGCGGCAGTGGTCGTGGCGGCAGATGATTCGGCGGTTCCGGCGACCGTCGCGGGTGCCGTTGCCGCCGGACCTGTCGTCGTCGGGACGGCTGCATCTTTGGTATCGCTGCCGCACGCGAAGAGCAACGTCGCTGCGGCAATGAACATGACAGTGCCCGAACGAACTGAGCGACGCATAGAAAACCTCCGGTGGTGAACGGTGGCCACAGGCTAGTCCCGCGCCCGGTTCGACGGTCACGACGACAGGCCGAAGTGGGGGGTTGACAGTGAGACAGTTTTAGTCTTATTGTCTCATTCATGGAGCACGGGGGCTCGGCCTTGGAAACGCATCGCATGCCGAGTGCGGCGGAACAGCGCATCCTCGATGCCGCCAAGGTGTGCTGTGAGCAGTGGGGATTCGAGCGCGTCACCATCGACGACATCGCCAACACCGCCAAGGTCTCCCGAGCGACCCTCTACCGGCTTTTCCCTGGCGGCAAAGATGTGCTGTTCGAGGCGATGCGCCTGCAAGAACTCGAAGACTTCTTCAGCCGACTACTGGCGGCGATCGGTGAGACCGACGACTTCGAAGAACTCCTGGTGCGTGCCGTGGTGTTCTCGATGCAGGACATGCGCGACGACCATCACCTTGCGGTGATGATGTCGACAGCCCCCGGCGAGACGGTCGATGAGTTGACGGTTCACGGCGTCCCACGCATCATTCGGGTCGCTTCGACGTTCCTGACCCCGCTCGTCCAGCCGTTCCTCGGCACACGCGAGGGTGGCGAAGTCGTCGAACTGCTCGTACGCCTGGTGATCTCCGGGTTCCTCGCACCCTCGGAGCGGATGGACTTCACCAAGGAAGCCGATGCCCGCGCCTTCATCCGCAAGATCATCCTGCCGGCCTATTCCGGCGCACTCATCTCAACCCAATCATCACTGCACAGCTAGCGCTCCGTGCAAGTCACGAATCAACGAAGGAGTAACCCATGAGCATTACCGAAAATCCCGTCATCGGGGCATCGCACGCAGAACTGCTCGGCCGTGACGAGATCAACGACATCGAGGCCATCCTCAGCGTCGTCAATACCGACGTCGACGAGGTCACGCACGTCGTCAAGGACAATGCAGACGCCATCTTCACGTGGGACTACTCCCTCGCCCGACCGCATCTGCGCAAGTTGTACGAAAAGGCCAAGACCGGTCAGTGGAACGGGTCGACCGACTTGCCGTGGGATACCGAGGTCGACCAGGAGAAAGTCGTCGCCGAGATCCAGGCGCAGATCGGCACCGGCATGGAGCCAGCGCAATACATCGGCACGCCGGTGGAGAAGTGGGGCGACAAGGAATGGCTGCAGTTCGGCGTCGAGCAGAACAACTGGACGCTCAGCCAGTTCCTCCACGGTGAGCAGGGTGCGCTGCTGTGTACCGCCAAGATCGTCGAGACGGTGCCGTGGTATGACGCCAAGCTGTACGCGTCCACGCAGGTCGTCGATGAGGCCCGTCATGTCGAGGTCTTCGGCCGCTACCTCGACACGAAGCTGTCGGGCCACTACCCGATCAACGCCCACTTGAAGTTGCTGCTCGACGACATCGTCAACGATTCCCGTTGGGACATGACGTATCTCGGTATGCAGGTCATGGTCGAGGGTCTCGCACTTGCCGCCTTCGGCTTCCAGCAGCAGTTGACAAGCGAGCCGTTGCTCAAGCAGCTCTTGCGTTACGTGATGAGTGACGAAGCCCGCCACGTCGCCTTCGGCGTGCTGTCGCTCAAAGAGGTGTACGACGGCATGACCGATCGCGAGATGATGGACCGCCAGGAGTTCGCCTTCGAGGCCGCCGTCCGTATGCGCGACCGTTTCCTCTCGCAGGAAGTCTGGGACCGTATGGGAATCAACCCCAAGGACGTGCTGCCACTCGTGCTCGCCGACCCGACCCGGGTGATATTCCAGCAGATGCTGTTTTCGAAGATTGTCCCGAACTGCAAGAAGCTTGGCCTGCTCGATCGCAACGACAAGTGGCTCCGTCACCGCTTCGAGGAGATGAACGTCATCCAGTTCGAGGACTGGGAAGACACCGCAGAGGAGTACGTCAAGTTCGCCCTCGACGCCGATGCGCCAACCGATGCCGATCCACGGGTTCCCGTCGCCGGCCAGTAGTACCACGTGCGCAGCGGGGCCCACCGTCCGGCGACGGTGGGCCTCGTTGCGTTTTCGCAACGCGTCAGTAGCGCGCCCGCCGTCCCAGCGAGGGATGGGTCACTTTGTGGACGTGGAGTCCACTTTCTGGTCCATCGCTCCGACGGTCACATCGTTGAGCAGGGTGGGGGTCAGTCGTTAGAGTCGGGCGCTCTGGGGTCCGGGACGACGAGCACGGGGGGACGGTGACGGCAAGATCGGGATGAGCGGCGGCCAGCGCCGTAGGGACGTCCTTGGCCACCTCGTCGGCGATTTCCTCGATCTGGTCTTCGAACGGTCCTCCACGAGGCCCCAGCGACGACGGTTCGTAGCCGAACACGAGGATCATGGCGGCGCCGAACGCCGTCGCGTAACCCGCCGCCACATCTGCAGCGTGCGACCAGCTACCTCCTGGTCCGATACCGACGACGACGATCGAACTTATTTCTTGGCTCCTGTGTGTAGTTCCCAATTCGGCAGCGATGACCCCACTCGGGCCACCCGGGTCGGGGACTGTGTCCGGCGGGTCCGGCCGGTACGTGAAGAAGGTCGGATACTTGAGGCGGCACCAGATCATGAACGGAATACCGGCGATCAGCAGACCCGTACCAGTGAACAGCAGCGCGTGGTCGCCATCGGTACCGACGTTGTCGCGGATTGTCGCGAAGAACGTATGGACGAGCATGATGCCGCCGAGCAGCGGCAGTACGCCGATGAAGACGAGGTTCTTCGTCGACTTCGTCAGCCAGCGTCGGTAGTACCAGATGCACGAGATGCCGGTGAACCCGTAATACAGGGCGATTGCCATCCCCACAGCGCCGATCGATGAGCTGTAGAGATCGGTACTCGTGTTGTGGCTGATGATGACGAGCAGCAGGTACCACAGCACGGACACGAAACCGAAGACCCAGGTGCTGAACGCTGGCGTGAGATGTTTGGCGTCGACTTCGGCGAGTTTGTCCGGCACCGCCTTGTGGACGCCCATCGACAGCATTGTCCGGGTGGCCGCCAGGATCGTCGTCTGGCACGAGGCGGAGGCCGACGTCAGCACGGCGATGATCAGCAGTTTGTAGAGGATCGTCGGCAACGCAACGGCACCGAGCGCGTCAGCGGAGTTGTCGGCGGTGAAGCCGGGTCCGAGCAAGGAGCCCGACCCGTAGGCTGTGACCAGGTAGATGCCGAGGAGCAGGAACGTCGACAGGACTGCGGCGATGCCCGGCGTGCGGTTGGCGTCCGTGCTTTCCTCGTTGACCGAGACGGCGGTGTCCCATCCCCAGTAGATGAACACCGCCAGCACCAACCCGGCGAGCAGATCCTTCGACGACACACCGCTGCAGAACATCCACGACAGCGAGGGTTTGACGGAGTGGTACACGACCTGCACGCCGTCCTGGACTGTGTTGAAACAACTCTGAGCCGTCTTGGCGGCTGCGCGACACGCTGGATACGAACTCTGGGCGGCGGTTGCGTCGTCATCGGTCAGCACGCCACCGTTCTTGGAGGTGCCGCTGCCGACCGACTCGGTGAAGGCGACGACGGCGAAGATCGTCAGCACAATGATTTCGGTCCCGAGGAGTACGACTTGGGAACGGGCGGAGAGTTCGATCCCCTTCCAACAGACCCAGCACATCGCCCCGATGAAGAGGATGCCGATGAATGTCGTCAGGTAGATGTTGTTCGACGCCTTCTCGTCGAACAACAGCACGAGGTACTGCCCCGAAAGTCCGGCGAGGTTCGGCATGATCACCACGTCGGCGATGATGCACGCCCAGCGACTCAGCCAGCCGAAGAACGGTCCGAATGCACGCACGAGCTGAAGTTCGTGCCGCAGTCCGGGTCGGCCCTGTTCATGTAGAAGAACGCTGCGGCGATGCAGGCCATCGGAATGAAGGCGAAGATCATGATGAACGGGGAGTGGACACCGACGTGACCGGCGATGCCGCCGATACCGGCGGCGAGCGAATATCCGGGTGCTGTCGAGGCGATGGCGATCACCGTGACGGCGACGAGGCCGAGTGATTCTCCTTCAAGCCCTTCAAGCCCTTCAAGCCCTTCGAGGCCAAAGGATCGAACTGTGCGACCGCCATGACTGGTGCTCCGTTCTGTTGCTCCCCACGAGCGATCGGACAGCTTGACGCAGTGCTACGAATACAAGTTAAATACAAGTATGCCCGACGCATGGAATCCAGCGCAGTATCAACGCTTTGCGGACGAGCGGGCCCAGCCGTTCTACGACTTACTCGCTCTCGTTGCGCCGGTGCAACGAATGCGCGCCGTCGACCTCGGCTGCGGGCCGGGGAGTCTGACGAAGCTGGCCGCTGAACATCTCGACGTCGCCGAGATGACCGGTATCGACAACTCTCCGAAGATGATGGCGCAAGCGATGCCACTCCAGACCGAGCATCTCCATTTCAGCCCCGGTGATATCGGTCATTGGACCGCCGGCGCGGACTACGACCTCGTCATGGCCAACGCTTCGTTGCAGTGGGTGCCGGATCACCGGTTCGTGCTCGGCCAATGGACCCGGGCATTGCGGGCGGGCGGGCAACTGGCGGTGCAGGTACCGGCGAACCACGACTACCCTTCGCATACCGTCAGCGCCGCTCTTGCCCGTGAGGAGCCGTACCGCTCGTGGTTCGTCGGCCACGATGTCGGTGACCCAGTCGCCGCGAACGTGCTGAGCCCACAGTCGTACGCGGAGCTGTTGGACACACTCGGCTATGTCCAGCAGTCAGTGCGACTGCAGGTTTACGGCCACCGGTTGCAGTCGACGAATGACGTGGTCGAATGGGTGAGGGGAACGTCCCTCACGCGGTTCCAGAAGCTGCTCTCAGCCGAGCAGTTCGAACAATTCGTCGACGAATACACCCGCAGGCTCGTTGGCGAACTCGGCGATCGGTCACCGTTCTTCTATCCGTTCAAGCGCATCCTCATATGGGGTCGCCTCGGTTGACGGTCACTGCCCCCGACTGGCGACGGCACCAATGGGTGGATTCCTGATGACCACTGCTGGGCGACCGCTGCATCGACGATTTTCTTGACATCGACCTCGCTGATCAGCGGCCAACGGAAGGGCGGTCGCCGCATGTCAAATGATTACTCGACTACTCATGACGACGGGAACCAGCCTTCCTTACCTTGCTTGCATGAGCAACTTCACCACTCGAGGCGCATCGAAGCACCGTCGCCAACCGATGTTCCGCGTCATCGTCGCCGTGTTGCTCCTCGCAACGACCACGGTCGCCTTCGGCCTGTTCGATCCAGGCACCGCGCACGCTGCGGTCGCAACGATCAGTGGTCCGGCCAGGGTCTATACGTCCAGCGACGTCGGCGCCATCCATGTTCCCGGTGCGCCGTTCGATCCGCACTTCACCGGTACGGACCCGATCGACAGCACGCACCAACATATGACTATCTCCGGAATGACCCAGAACGGTAATGTCACGGTGTCGATCCCTGCGAACGCCACGACGGCCGTTGCGCTGCCACATCTCGGCAACGCAGCGTCGACTTCGTTGGACAACTCGATCACCTTCCAGATCGCCGCTCCGCCGTCGACACCGACGGTCACGATCAACCAGGCTTCCGGCCAGGCAGATTCGACCTCGACGTCGCCGATCGCCTTCGACGTCGTGTTCTCGGCACCTGTCACCGGAATTGGTGACGCCTGCCGGTGACCAACTCGCAGGCGTCCACCTCGACGGACAATGTCGTGTCGTGGATCACGCCGCCGTTGACGATCACCACTCTGCCCGACAAGACCGTGCCGAACGATCCTGGTCGGGCCGGCGCAGTCGTCACCTTTGCAGCGGCGACATCGACGGGTGGTATCCCGCCGGTCACCATCACCTGCACCAACAACAGCGGCGACTTCTTCCCGCTCGGCCAGACCGTCGTCAGTTGCACAGCGACCGACAGCGCACAGCAGCAGGAGTTGGCGATCGAGAACACGGACGCACGGCAGCCGAACGTGCAGCACCAGCCGTTCATAGCGGTTTCCGCATCGTTCACCATCACGGTGGTTGACAACCGGGCCCCGACGATCTCGCATCCCGACATCACTGTGCACACCAGCGACCCGGGTAAAGTCGTGAACTACGGCGCACCGGCTGCTGCAGACAACTCAGGCATCGCCCCGACCGTCTCCTGCACGCCGGCAACGGGAATCGTCTACCCGGTCGGAACGACGCTTGTCACCTGCGTGGCGACGGACGGGCTTGGTCGTTCCGGGCACCGTCGTGACCGTCGAATCGAGAATCACGATGACGTAGAAAATGGACTTTGCCGTGTTCCCGGCACCCTGACATCGCAGACCGGCTCCACAACGCAGGTGACGAACCTGGTCACCACCGGCACACTTCCCGTGCAACTCCCGGCGACCGGGATCGATTTCGGCCAGTCGCTGCGCTTCGCCGTTGCCTTGAGCATCGCCGGCTTCCTGCTGCTCGTGTTCGCACGGAGGCGCAAGCTGCACATCTGATGCAGGCGTCGCGATGCCACGGACGGCTGGTCGATTCGAGTAGACGAATCGACCGCCAGGGCGCCAAGCCAGTCCGCTCCCCGGGGAGGCAGGGAGCGCACTTGGCAGGCGACTCGGCTGGGCGCCACCCGTTCGGAGAAGGGCGGTTGGCGCCGGGCACGGCAGGAGTCGTGGTCACGTGGATTCCGCGGTGGCGGAGTCGGGGTGACCGCGCACTGGACGCCGAAGCTGTGGAGGGGGCAAGCCGGCCGATTGGAACCGCTGTGCCAATCCTGGGTCGATCGAAACGAATATGTTTGAGGATGCTGCACGCCCATCGGCCACGATGGGCCTCGAAGATTCTCAGGTCGATGCTCGACAGGAGCACACGATTGCCGGCCACATCGGCGGCCGTGAACGGAAGGACAGACGGATGGCTCGTTTTGGCAAGGTTCTCACGGCGATGGTCACGCCTTTCGACGCCAACGGTGTTCTCGATCTCGACAAGGCTGCAACGCTGGCCCGCTACCTGCAGGCCCACGGCAACGACGGGTTGGTCATCGCCGGGACGACCGGTGAGGCGCCCGTGCTCTCGGACGACGAACGGCTGAGTCTGTTCGAAGCGGTGATCAACGCCGTCACCATTCCTGTCATCACCGGCACCGGGACGAACGACACAGCGCACTCTGTGCACCTGACGAAGGAGGCGACAGCGCTTGGAGCGGCTGGAGTGCTCGCGGTCTGCCCATACTACAACCGGCCGTCCCAAGCCGGAATCGACGGTCACATCAGGGCGATGGCGGCGGCGACGGAACTGCCCGTCGTGGTCTACGACATCCCGGTTCGAACGGGCCGCAAGATCACCACCAACACATTGCTGGGCCTCGCTCGGGAGGTAACGAACGTGCTCGCATTGAAAGACGCTGCGGGCAACCCCGGCGAGACGGCGTCACTGATCGCCCACGCACCCGGCGGGTTCGAGGTCTACAGCGGCGATGACGTCATGACGCTTCCGTTATTGGCCACAGGGGCCGTCGGCGTGATCGGCGTGGCGACGCACTGGACAGGCGACGATCACCAAAAGTTGTTCGCCTTGTGGGAGAAAGGTGACATCGCCGGCGCGCGGGCCGTCAACGCGCGGATGCTCGAGAGTTTCGCCTTCGAGACCGGTGACGACGCCCCCAACCCGCTGCCGACGAAGGCGATGTTGCGGCATCTGGGCATCGACGTCGGCGATGCGAGGCTGCCGATGGGGCCCGCCCCGGACTGGGTGCACGAGCGCGCCAGGGTTGTGTATGCCAACCTGACGCAGGCCAGAATCGCGTTCTTGGAGTTTCGCGGTGTTGACTAGCAGCAATGGCTGATCCGATATACGTCAATTTCCTCGGCGGGTTGGGGGAGATTGGCCGCAACTGCATGGTGGTCGAGCAACAGGACAAGCTCTTGCTGATCGACTGCGGTCTGATGTTCCCCGATGCAGACATGCACGGCATCGACCTCGTGCTGCCCGACTTCACCTATCTCCGCGCCAACGCCGACCGCATCGTCGGCTGTGTGGCGACGCACGGTCACGAAGACCACGTCGGTGGCCTGCAGTACCTGTTGCGCGAGCTGAGCTTCCCGATCTACGGATCGGCCGTCACGCTCGGCCTCGCCCGTAACCGCATCGAGGAAGCGGGCTTGCTGAGCAAGACCGAACTCATCCGCATCGAAGACGGCGAGCGGCGGATGATCGGCCCGTTCGATGTCGAGTTCATCCCGGTGACGCATTCGGTGCCGTGGGCTCACGCCATCGCCCTGCACACGCCCCAGGGTGTGCTGCTGCACTCGGGCGACTTCAAGCTCGACCTCACGCCCGTCGACGGTCGTCGTACCGATCTGTCGCGGCTCGGGACGATCGCCACGACGGAAGGCGTCCGTCTGCTGATGGCCGATTCGACGAACGCTGAAGAACACGGCCATGCGCCGAGCGAATCCGACGTCGGCGGTGTCTTGCGGGCGCTGTTCGCCAGCCATCGCGGTAAGCGAATCATCACCGCCAGTTTCGCCAGTCACATCCACCGCATGCAGCAGGTGATCGAGGCGGCGATGGGCGAGGGCCGGGTCGTGGCGACCCTCGGCCTGTCGATCAAGAAGAACATCCGTATGGCCCGCGAGTTGGGGCTGCTGAAGGTTCCCGATTCGGCGATCGTCGATATCGAGGACGTCGACAAGTACCCGCCAGGCAAGGTCTGCGTGCTGTCGACGGGTTCGCAGGGAGAGCCGATGTCTGCGTTGTCGCTCCTGGCCCGCGGCGACAGCAAGTGGCTCAAGGTCGGCAAGGACGACACGGTCATCCTGTCGAGTCATGCGATCCCCGGCAACGAGTCGAATGTCAATCGGGTCATCGACGGTCTGCTGCGCCTCGGCGTCGACGTGATTCATTCGGGCATCGCTGATGTCCACGCCACCGGCCACGCCCAGGCCGACGAGTTGAAGACCTACCTGTCGATCGTCAAGCCGCAGTGGTTCGTTCCGATCCATGGCGAGTATCGCCACATGTTCGCCCACGCCAAACTCGCCCGTTTGATGGGCGTCCAGCCCGAACACGTCCTGCAGTGCGAGGACGGCGATCGTCTGCGGATCGACGACAAGGGAATCACCCGCGACGGTCGAGTTCCTGCCGGTTACCTGTACGTCGACGGCATCGTCGGTGACGTCGGCCAAGGTGTCCTACGTGACCGCAAGGTGCTCTCCGAAGAGGGTGTCGTCGTCGCCATCGTCACGGTCGACATCGAGACCGGTCGGGTGCTGACCGGCCCGGAGATCATCACGCGTGGCTGGGTGTACGCGCCAGAAGCAGAGGATCTGCTCGACGAGGCGTGCGATGCAGTCGCCGATGCCGTCGAGAAGGCGCTCGCCAAGGGTGTCCGCGACGTCGACGCCCTGGAGCGCGAGGTACGGCGCGCCGCCGGCCGATTCGTCAGTGACCGCACCAAACGCCGCCCGATGATCGTCCCCGTGGTGATGGAGGCCTGACCCGTGCGGTCTGCTGCAACCATCGACGATCCCACCATACGCGGTCATCCACTGCGGATCCTCCTCCGACCTTTGCCATCGGGTCGAGCGGACGCAAAAAGCGCAGCGCTATGAGCATCATCGATACGGGCGTCGGCGTGTTCGGCACGATGCTCGCCGGCGTCGATGTCGGCGAGATCCTCTCGAGTTTCAGCGGCTGATGCCCTGGCGGATCGGCGCCCGAGGAGCCGCAGCGTTCGCCGCAGTGTCGATCGGCGTCGTCGGCGCGGGCTGTTCGGGTTCGTCATCGTCCAGTGGCGTCTCGACGACGACGTCTTTCGTCGTGAGCCTCGGGGCGCTCGGCGGTTCGGCCTCGACGACACGTGCGGGGGCACCGCAGGGAACGGCACCCAGGGCCTCGGCGGCGACGGCTGTCGGCCAGACGTCGGTCAGGCTCACCGATGTCCAACCGGCGGTCAAGGCGGTCGAGCAGGCGCTCGGTGGTCCTCAGCGGTACACCGAGATCAACGTCGACGTGCAGAACGTCAACCTGTTCGTCGCCAAGGGCGACGGGACCGAGCTCGCATACCTCTATCGAACGGGCACCCTCAGTCCTCCAGAATCGCCGATGCCACAGGAGCAAGGGGCAGTCAATTTTTCGCTCGACACGGTGAACCTCGACAAGGTCGCCGGCTTCCAGACCCTGCTCAGCGCACAGCTCCCCGGAGCGACGATCGCCAGGGTGGTGTTGATCAGCAACAAGACGGACGGGTTCGTGTGGCACTTGTACGTCGAGGGGGCCAAGCAGGCCAAGTTCATCGTCGGCCTCGCCGTCGACGGCACGACCGTCACCGGCATCCTCAGCGACTGAACTGTTGACCGGCGAGTCCACCTCTTTTCTGACGCAGGCACGAGATGTTGCAGAAAATGCGACCTCTCGTGCCTGCGTCGCCGTGGCGGGACTCATGCCGCTGATGCAGTGTCCGGAACGGCCGCAAGCTGGGCTGGTAGGTTGATTCGATGGCCTCGAGGCCCGCACGGAACAACCCGCCCCCCTCTTCATCGAGCACGTCCCGATCCCGCCCTGGGACCCGTTCGACGCGCTCGTCGGCGTTTGCCGACACCGAGCCGATGGATGAGGAGACGAGCTGGGGTCGCAGTGGCAGTGGCTCGCAGAAGCGTGCGTCACCGTCGCGTCGCTCGTCCCAGTCGACACCGAAGGCAACACCGAGAACCGCTCCGGCGACGGCACGATCGACGACACGGATGAGCCGTCACGACGAGATGCGCGCTGCCGTCAGCGGCCAGGAACACGAGTACGTCGGACTCGCCTTCATCGCCAGCGGCGTCCTCATCGGCCTGGCGTTGTACTTCAAACTCGCCGGGCTCGTCGGCAGGGTGCTCTCGAATGTGCTCGGCTGGCTGACGGGCCTTGGCCGGTTTGCCGTGCCGATCGCTCTCGTCGCCGTCGGTGTCGCCCTCATCCGCAAGGGTCAGATCAATCAGCGCTTTCGGCTGTTGGTCGGGGTTTCCGTCATCGCCGGTGCCGTACTCGGGCTGTTGCATATCGCCCGCGGGGCCGGCAAGATCACCGTCCATCTCGATTCGCTATCAGGCGCCGGGGGTTGGATCGGAGCGCTGATCGGCCAGCCGTTGAAGGCGCTACTGGCACCTGCGGGGGCCGTGGTGCTGCTGGTCGCGGCGATCATCGGTGGGTTGCTGTTGATCACCAGGCGTCCGCTGCGTGAAGTGATCGCCGGCGTCTTGACGTTCATCCCGCGAATCACGTCGCCGATTCGTTCGGCTGCCGGCCGGGCCGTCGGCGGTGTCTCGACGCTCTCGAGCGAGCGGACGGCAGCGTCGGGTGCGCCGAGGGTGTACGACGTCGACTCCGAGGAGGGCTGGTCGGTCCCTGGGGAGGCTGCGACCCTGCCGTTGCCGTCGCTGCGATCTCCTCGACCGAAAGCGCCGCGTCCGCTGCCGCCGCCGACGCTCGCTTCTGTCGCCACTCCTGCCAAGCAGCCCGAGCTGGAACTCGGCCCAGGCGCCAAGCGCGGTGCATGGTCGTTGCCTCCGGCGTCGTACCTCGTCAAGACCGGCGCGCAGACGATCAACAGGGCAGAGGTTGACGCTCGCGGTCGCACGCTGCACGAGGCGCTCGAATCGCATGGTGTCGAGACGCGTCTCGTCGGTGCGACGGTCGGCCCGACCGTCACCCGCTACGAACTCGAACTCGGTTCCGGCGTCAAGGTCGCCCGCGTCACCACGCTGCAGCGCGACATCGCCTACTCGATGGCTGCGACGGACGTCCGCATCCTCGCCCCGATTCCTGGTCGCTCGGCGATCGGCGTCGAGGTACCGAATCACACCCGCCAGCTCGTCAGCCTCGGCGACATTCTCGGCGGACAGGAAGCACGCGATGCCACCCATCCTCTCGACGTCGCCGTCGGCAAGGACATCGCCGGCCGCGCCGTGTTCCTCAACCTCGCAACCACGCCACACCTGTTGATCGCCGGAGCAACCGGCGCCGGGAAGTCGAGTGGCATCAACTGCATCATCACCTCGTTGCTGATGCGCGCAACTCCCGATCAGGTCCGCCTCATTCTCATCGACCCCAAGCAGGTCGAGATGGGCCAGTACGCCAGGCTCCCGCACCTGCTGACGCAACCGGTGACGAACCCGAAGAAGGCGGCGAACGCGCTGGCATGGGCCGTCAAGGAGATGGAGCGCCGCTACGACCTGCTGTACGAGGTCGGGTTCCGCGACATCAGCGGTTACAACGCAGCGTTCGACCGTGGCGAACTGCAAGCTGAAGAGGGTTCGGACAAGACGTTCGAGCGGTTGCCGTACATCGTCGTCGTCGTCGACGAACTCAACGACCTGATGATGGTCGCCGCCCGTGACGTCGAGGAGAGCATCACCCGTATCGCCCAGAAGGCCCGCGCTGTCGGCGTCCACCTCATCGTCGCCACCCAGCGGCCGTCGGTCAATGTCATCACCGGCGTGATCAAGGCAAACGTTCCGGCGCGTATGGCCTTCGCCGTCTCCAGCTTGACGGACTCTCGTGTGATCCTCGATCAACCGGGTGCCGAAAAACTCGTCGGTAAGGGCGACATGTTGTTGCTGCCAGGCAACTCCAACGTCGCCCAGCGAATCCAGGGATCGTTCGTCAGCGAGGAAGAGGTCCGCAAGGTCGTCGCCTTCTGGCGTCGCCAGGCTCCGGAGGTCACCTATGTGGCAGGTGTCGAGGGTGACGAGAACGACAACGCCTCACGGACCAACGCGATGGGCGGCAGTAGCGGCAGCTCCGGAAACGGCGACGACGACGATGACGAGTCGCTGATGCGTCAGGCACGCGAACTCGTCGTCAGAAGTCAGTTGGGTTCGACGTCGATGCTGCAGCGCAAACTCAAGGTCGGTTTCGCCCGCGCCGGGCGGATCATGGATCTGATGGAGAACCTCGGCATCGTCGGGCCGAGTGAGGGTTCCAAAGCGCGTACCGTCCTGATGTCCGTCGACGAACTGGAACTCGTAGAACAAGCCGAGCGCGGCGCTTAGCGTTTCCACCTGGTCGGTCCCCTGACGGGCTCGATCAGGCAGACGTCTTGGTCGACGCTCTCAGCTGATCAGTTGGGCGAGGGCGTGGATCAGGACGCCGGCGATGCCGCCGACGAGGGTGCCGTTGATGCGGATGAACTGCAGATCGCGGCCGACCTGCAGTTCGATCTTGCGGCTCGTCGACTCGCCGTCCCACCGTGACACAGTGCTGGCGATGAGGTCGGCGACTTCGTGGCGATAGTTGTCGACGACGTACGAGACCGCTCGCTCGACCCAATGGTCGATCTTCGCCTGCAGCACGGCGTCGGTACACAACGTGTCGCCGAACTTCTTGACGCCGGCGTTCATCCGTATCCGCAGTTCGCTCGTCGGATCGTTGCTCGCCGAGTTCAACGTGGTCTTCAACTCGCCCCACAGCGAGCCGAGCCAGGCGCGCACATCGGGATGGTTCAGCACCTCGTCCTTCAACTCCTCGCCTTTGGCCAACAGTTCGGGATCGGCCTGCAGGCGCCTGGCGAAGTCGACGACGCGCGCGTCCATCGCCAGGCGAACGTCGTGCTCGGGATTGGCGGCAATCTCGCCGATGAACGAGTTCACGCCGTCATAGATCTTGCTGAAGATCCGATCGTCGATCGGCTCCGGCACCCACCACGGCGATTCCCGTGAGAGCTTTTCGCGAAGCACTGTCTTGTTGTCGTCGAGGAAGTTGCCGAGCCCGACGAGTACCGAATCGAGGAGGCGCTGATGATGCCCACCCTCGACGCCGATGTCGACGGCGCGCCCGATCAACGGGGCGATCGGCGTCGCCCTCACGCGCTTGACGACGACCTGTTCCAGTGCACCCTGGACCTCATTGTCGTCGAGCACCTCCAACGCAGCGCGCAGTGCGTCACCGATCGCCGCTGCGGCCTTGTCGGCGTTGACGTCTTCGATGAGCCACGCACCGAGCCGCTTGGACACGCCGAACCCGCCGAGGCGTTCGGAGATCACCGCTGCTGTGAGGAATTCGCTCTCGACGAACTCACCGAGGCTGCGCCCGATCTGGTCCTTGCGGTTGGGGATGATCGCCGTGTGCGGGATCGGGATGCCGAGCGGATGGCGGAAAAGCGCCGTCACCGCGAACCAGTCGGCGAGTGCACCGACCATCGAGGCCTCGGCAAACGACTTGACATATCCGACCCACGTCTGGCCGTCGTCGACGAGTGTCATGACGATGAACAACGTCGCAGCCGCGAGCAGCAGCGCAGTTGCAAACATCTTCATGCGGCGCAATGCCGCCAGCCGTTCCGCCTCAGTCATATCGCCTCAAAGCTAACGTCGGATTGCTTCGGTCCGAGATCGTGAGGCCCGGCGACGTACTGTCACACCCATGGCTGAATTGACAGAGATCACGTCCGGATTGCGTTTCCCCGAGGGACCGATTGCAATGCTCGACGGCAGCGTGATCGTCGTCGAGATGTTCGGGCCGCGTCTGACACGAGTGCTCCCGGATGGTACGAAACAGACGATTGCCGAGATCCCCGGCGGACCGAATGGTGCAGCCATCGGGCCCGATGGTGCGGTCTACCTGTGCAACAACGGTGGCTGCTTCCAGCCGGTCGACCTCGGCGGATTGATGTTCCCCGGCGCCTTCGATCCGGAGCTGTACATCGGGGGACGGATCCAACGCGTCGACCTCGGCGACGGCTCGGTCACCGACCTCTACACCGAATGTGACGGTCACCCGCTCCGCGCCCCGAACGACATCGTCTTCGATGCCCATGGCGGCTTCTACTTCACCGACCACGGCATCCGCGACCATCATGCGCGCACGAGTGACATCACCGGGATCTACTATGCGCTGCCTGACGGTTCGTCGATCACCGAAGTCGCCTTCCCGGTCGACGCTCCGAACGGCATCGGGCTGTCGCCGGACGGTACGAAGGTCTACTGGGCGGAGACGATGACGGGCCGAGTGTACGAACGGACGATCGTTTCGCCCGGCGTCCTGGTCGAGGCAGCCGCCATCGACCCGAGCGCTGTGCTCTGCGGGCTGCCAGGATTCCAGTTGTTCGACTCGCTGGGAGTCGACGGTGCCGGAAACGTGTGCGTGGCCACGCTCGTCAACGGAGGCATCACCGTCATCAGCCCGGCAGGCGAGGTACTGGAGCACATCGCCACAGGTGACTTGATGACGACGAACATCTGCTTCGGCGGCCCCGAGTACGGAACGGCGTTCATCACCTCCTCCGGTTTCGGCAAGCTCCTGTCGATGCCGTGGCCCTATCCGGGACTGCAGTTGCACTACGAAGCCTGAGTCGTTTCCCGGAAGCGCCCGTAGCCAGGCGGTAGCTTGGTCGGCCGTGGGACAGCACTTTTACGTCGAGACTCTTGGTTGCCCCAAGAACGACGTCGATTCGGACAAGATCATCGGCAGCCTGCTTGCCGACGGGATGACAGCAACAGACGACCCCCAACAGGCCGATCTCGTTGTCGTCAACACCTGCGCCTTCATCGAGGATGCTCGCCGTGAATCGATCGACACCGTCCTTGCGCTCGCTGATCGCCGCAAGGACGGCGCTCGCCTCGTGGTGACCGGATGTATGGCAGAGCGCTACGGCGAAGAACTCGCAGAGGCGCTGCCGGAGGTCGACCAGGTGGCCGGTTTCGGCGTACCGATCACGCTCGGCAAGAAGCCTGCAGGCCTGTCCGTCACTGCACAAACGGCGGCGCTGCCGAAGCTCGACCTGCTCAACCTGCCCCGCCCGAAGTCGACGATGCCGTGGGCCTACGTGAAGATCGCAGAAGGATGCGACCGCTCGTGCGGTTTTTGTGCAATCCCGAGTTTCCGCGGTCCGCAGCGCAGCCGGACCATTGATTCGATCCTCGCCGAAGTGGACCAACTCGACGTTCGAGAGATCGTCCTCGTCGCTCAGGACCTCGCCTCGTACGGCAAGGATCGCCCCGGTGAACTCGGTGCCGGCTCGATCGTCCCGCTCGTTCGGGCCGTTGCCGCTCGCACCGAGTGGGTGCGGCTGCTCTATCTCTATCCGTCAGATCTGAGTGACGATCTGATCGATGCGATCCTCGACACCGGCGTGTCGTACTTCGATCTGTCGCTCCAGCACGTCTCCAAGAAACTGCTCAGACGCATGCGACGGTGGGGCGACGGCACCCGTTTCCTCAAGCGCATCGAGGACATCCGAGCGCGTTCTGCAGACGCAGCGTTTCGCAGCAACTTCATCGTTGGATACCCGGGAGAGACCGAAGCCGACCACGACGAACTGCTGGCGTTCGTCGAGGCAGCACAGCTCGACTGGTGCGGCTTCTTCTCGTACTCGGCGGAGAACGGCACCTACGCGGTCGACCTCGACGGCCAGGTTCCGGCGGCACTGATGGCAGAGCGGCTCAGCGAACTCCGCGAGATGCAGGACCGCATCACCGCTTCACGGCGTGACAATCTCATCGGTACAACCCAGCGAGTTCTCGTCGATGCTCCGGGAATCGGCCGGAGTCATCACGAGGCACCGGAAATCGACGGCATCGTCCACCTGCCGCTCGACCTGGCTGTCGGCCAGTTCCACGACGTGGTCGTCACCGATGCACTCGGACCAGATCTCGTCGTCACCGCCGCTCCCGCCGCCACTGCTCCCGCCGTCAGTACTTCCTTAGGTGTTCGATGAGCGCCGAGGTGGCCTAGTGGCCTACGACTCGAGCGCCATCGCCACCTGGGCCAATGCCGTCACGGTCGGCAGGGTGTTGATCTCGCCGTTTCTCTTCGTGCTGATTCGCGGCAACCAGGGTTCTTGGGCCGCCTTCGTGCTGTGGTTCCTGCTGTGTGCAAGCGACGGCGTCGACGGCTATCTCGCCCGTCGCCATGGAACGACGCGTTCCGGAGCCTTCCTCGATCCGCTCGCTGACAAAGTGCTGGTGCTCGGGGCGATGTTCACACTCGTCAACGAAGGTGTCTTCTGGATCGTGCCTGTGGTCGTCATCGCCGCACGCGAAGTCGCGATCAGTATCTATCGCGTCTTCGCCGGCGCCAACGGCGTGACTGTCCCGGCGAAGAAATTGGCCAAGATTAAGACGGTGACGCAGCAATTCGCCGTCGCTTTTGCGCTCGCCCCGGTCACAACCCGGAGAGCGCAGTGGACATGGCAGACGTTGCTCTGGGCCGCCGTTATCCTCACACTCATCACCGGCACCCAGTACTTTCTCGCTTCCCACAAAATCGCTGCCTCACAGGCCGAACATGCGGTGTGACGTTGTCGCCGTTGGTACGGAGTTGCTGCTCGGCCAGATCAACGACACGAACTCGTCCTGGATCGGTGAACAACTCGCCGCCCATGGCATCGATTCGCTCGTGCAGGTCAAAGTCGGCGACAACCTGGCGCGCATCGTCGGGCTGCTCCGCAGGACGTTGGACGACGCCGATGCTGTGATCATGTGCGGTGGGCTCGGCCCGACGCACGACGACATCACCCGTGAGGCGATTGCCGAGGTCATGGGCGTCACGCTCATCCAGGACGAGGCAGTCGGCGAGGCAATCCGTCAGATGTTCGAGTCCCGCGGCAGGCGGATGCCGGAGAACAACCTGCGCCAGGCATTCGTACCGGTCGGCGCAACGATCATCCCGCAGCGGCGCGGGACGGCGCCCGGCCTGATCTGCCCCGTCGGTGGCAAGGTCATCTATGCCGTTCCGGGCGTTCCGCACGAGATGAAGGAGATGCTCGAACGGGCAATCCTTCCTGATCTGGCGGGCCGCAACGGCGATGTGAGCGTCATCGCAAGTCGCACCCTGCGGACGTGGGGCGAGAGCGAGAGCGGGCTCAACGAACGGCTCGATCCGGTCATCGCCCAACTCGACATCGCCGGCAATCCCACACTGGCGTTCCTCGCCTCCGGTTGGGAAGGGATCAAGGTCCGTCTGACGTCCAAAGCCCCGACGGCCGCCGAGGCTGCGGCGATCATCGATCCGTGGGAAGCAGCGATTCGTGAGGTTGTCGGCCCGATCGTCTTCGGCCTCGACGACGACACGATGGAATCGGTCGTCCTGCAGATGTTGCGTGAGCGTGGCATGACGCTCGGCCTTGCGGAGTCCGTGACCGGTGGTCTCGTCGGTGCCCGATTGACGGGCATTGCCGGAGCGAGCGAGGTCTTCCGCGGCTCGATCGTCTCGTACGCCACCGACGTCAAGCACGATGTCCTCGGTGTCAGCGAGGGCCCGGTCGTCAGCGAACGGGCTGCGATCGAGATGGCGGACGGTGCCCGTCGGGTCCTCGGTGCCGATGTCGGATTGTCGCTGACCGGTGTCGCCGGACCGTCTGAACAGGACGGCCAACCCGTCGGAACGCTGTACGTCGGCCTGTCGATCGGCGACCGACCGACGACGGCACGGTTGCTGCGCCTGCCGGGCCAACGCGAGCAGATGCGCCAGATCAGCGTGATCTCGGCGCTCGACGTGCTCCGTAAGGCCCTGCTCGTAACGGCTGCCGCATAGCGACGGTCCAGATGGCGCCGCAAAGTAGGTACAGGAGCGGCGCGCCGATTCGCTAACCTTGTCGGCTGTTGCCTCCGTAGCTCAATGGATAGAGCAACCGGTTTCTACCCGGTCGGTTGGGAGTTCGAGTCTCTCCGGAGGCGCCATACCGCTTCGGTGTCCGGTCGCAGTCGGCAGAAGTAGCGCAAAATGCGACACCTGCCGACGGCGACGCTTCCGGCACGCCATCTTCGCACTCGACGGTGAACGTCGATAAGGTGCGCTGCGACCACAAGGCCTGGACTTGATCCCGAAAGGACAGGTACCGAATGACCCTTTCCAGCGAAATCGAGTCGCCGGCGCGCTCTACCGCACGAGCACGGGTGCTGTTCCAGCTCAGTGGTTCGATCGCCGCTTACAAGGCGTGCCATGTCGTCTCCCGACTCGTGCAGGCGGGCTATGAGGTACAGACGGTGGCGACCGCTTCGGCGCTGGAATTCGTCGGCCAAGCAACGCTCGAAGGACTGACAGGCCGACCGGTCGCCACTGACGTATTCGCCCGTGGCGGGGCGATGAATCACATCCACCTCGTGCGCTGGGCCGAACTCATCGTGCTCTGCCCGGCGTCGGCCAACACGATCAATCGGCTGGCTGCCGGCCTCGGCGACGACCTCATCTCGACGATGTTCCTGGCGCACGATTTCGACAAGCCGTATCTGGTTGCGCCGGCGATGAACGCAACGATGTACCGCCACCCTGCGACCCGCCGATCACTGGAACAGCTGCGTACGTGGGGAGTCGAGGTGCTCGAGCCGGGATCGGGCCAACTGGCGTGCGGTGAGGTCGGAGCGGGCAGGTTGCTCGAACCGGAACTGATACTCGACGCGCTTGTCAAACGACTCGGTCGTATGGAACTGCATCGTGAAGCACCTGAGCAGCTGCACGCCGCTGAGCAGCCGCACGCCGCTTGGCCGGCTGAGCGATCGGGCATCCGGCACCGATTCCTCGTGACTGCCGGCGGTACCGCTGTGCCGATCGATGGTGTCCGCACGATCACCAACACCAGTACGGGTGCGACCGGGTCGGCGATCGCAGCGCATCTCGCCGGTGCCGGCCACCGCGTGACGCTCGTCCACGCCCGCAATGCCCTCCTGCCGCCGCCGCAACTGACCGATGCCGACGAGATCGTTTCCGCCGCCTCCGGCCGAATCCGGCTGGTTCCGTTCACGACATTCACGGAACTGGACGAAGTGCTCCGTCACGAGCTGGCCACCGGCGCGTACGACGCCGTCATCCATCTCGCAGCGGTCAGCGATTTCGACGTCGATCATCTCGTCGTCGACGGGAAGCAGATCGAGCCGAACCCGCTCGGCAAGATCGACTCCGGGGATTCGCTGACGATCCACTTGCGCAAGAACCACAAGATCCTCTCGCGTCTCGGACAGTACGCGTCACCGGCGAACGCCGGCGCCGCCGGGCTGACGACGCCGCATCCACTGGTCGTCGTCGGGTTCAAACTGACGAATGCGGCGACGCCTGCAGAACGGTTGCAGGCTGTCGCCCAGGTGACTCCGGGGACCGACTTCGTCGTGCACAACGACATCGCCGAGATAGACGGTGACTGCCATCCGGCGACGATCTTCCGCGGCGGGCATGCGTGCTCAACGGTGTCCACCAAGCTGGAGTTGGGACAGCGTCTCGAACAACTCGTCGCTGCCAGGCTGGCCGAGCTTGCAGGGCGGTCGACCGTCGACGTCGAGGAGCACCGATCATGATCCTCTGTCTCGATGTCGGCAACAGCACGATCCACGGGGCGGTGTTCGAGGACGACAAGGTGCTGATGGAATTCCGGCGGGCGTCGGAATCGCATGCCACCAGCGACGAACTCGGCATCTTCCTGCGTGCCGTTCTTCGCGAGAACGCAATCGACTGGCGCACCATCGACCGCATCGCCTATTGCTCCGTTGTTCCCGATGCTGTGCACTCACTGCGCAACTGCTGCCTCAAGTACTTCGATACGGCCCCATTCGTGTTGCGCGCCGGCGCCAAGACGGGCCTCAACATCAAGTACCGCAACCCGCTCGAAGTCGGAGCTGACCGCATCGCCAACGCCATCGCCGCGACACACCTGTTCCCCGACCGCAATGTCATCGTCGTCGATTTCGGAACGGCGACGACGTTCGATGTCATCACCCGTCACCGCGACTATCTCGGCGGAGCGATTCTTGCCGGCCCACGTCTGTCGATCGACGCCCTCGGCAGGGGCACCGCCAAATTGTCGGCCGTCGAGATCATCAAACCGGCCCAGGCGATCGGGCGGTCGACCGTCGAGAACATCCAATCCGGGCTGTACTTCGGCCAGATCGGGATGATCAAAGAGCTGACGCAGCGCATCACCGACGAAGCCTTCCTGGACGACACGCAGCCGCTGATCGTCGGTGCCGGTGGGTTCTCCGGGCTCTTCGAGGACGCAGGGCTGTTCGACGAGATCGTTTCCGATCTCGTGCTGCGCGGTGTCAACTTCGCGCTCCGTATGAATCCGTAGAGGACCCAACGGTAGTGCCGGCGATCAGATATTTCTCCTTGCCTCCATCTGAACCGGTGTGATGGTGAGTACCTTCGCTGCTTCGCAATTCGTGCGAGCCTCCGTGCACGAAAGAACAGGTACCGATGACCGCAGACTCACGACCCGTAGGGCCGACCGCAGCCGCTACTGACACCACTCCCGCCGCCACGTGGCCGAACTACGGGCGCCTCGACGGCCCCGTCGTCATCATCGGTTTCGGATCGATCGGACGGGCAACGCTGCCGCTCATCGAGCGACATTTCACCGTGGATCCCAGTCAGATCGTCGTCGTCACCCCGGACAGTGAGAACGACGGCATCCTCGCCGAACGCGGCATCCGCAAGATCGTCGCAACGATCACGCCCGACAACTACGAAGAGACGCTGACACCCCTGCTGGAAGCCGGTCCAGGGCAGGCGTTCTGCGTCAACCTCTCGGTCGATACGTCATCGCTGGCGATCCTCACACTGTGCCGCTCGCTCGGCGCGCTGTACATCGACACGGTCGTCGAACCGTGGCTCGGCTTCTACTACGACGAGTCGACCTCGGCAGCGGACCGCTCGAACTACGCACTCCGTGAAACCGTGCTCGCCGAGCGCCGCGCGAACCCCGGCGGAACCACCGCCGTGTCGGCGTGTGGTGCCAACCCTGGCATGGTGTCGTGGTTCGTCAAGCAGGCGCTGCTCGACATTGCCGGCGACACCGGCACACTCGCAACCGTTCCGACGTCGAGAGCCGAGTGGGCAGCATTGATGCAGGCGACGGGTGTCAAAGGGGTGCACATCGCCGAGCGCGACACCCAACGGGCTGCGAAGCCGAAGGACCGTAAGACGTTCGTCAACACCTGGTCCGTCGAGGGCTTTCTGTCCGAGGGCCAGCAGCCGGCGGAACTCGGCTGGGGGACCCACGAGACGTGGGAACCGGACAACGCCCGGCATCACTCGACCGGTTGCGGTGCGGCGATCTTCCTGCTGCAGCCGGGTGCCAACACACGCGTCCGTTCGTGGTGCCCCACGCCCGGTGCGCAGTTCGGCTTCCTCGTGACGCACAACGAAGCGATCTCGATTGCCGATTTCTTCACGGTGCATCGTGATGGTGATGGTGACGCCGCCGAGTTCCGCCCGACGGTGCACTACGCGTATCACCCGGCGGACGACGCCGTGCTGTCGCTGCACGAACTGTTCGGCCATCCCGGCAGCGTGCAACCGCATCAGCACATCCTCGGAGAGGACGAGATCGTGGACGGGCTCGACGAACTCGGCGTCCTGCTCTACGGCCACGCCAAGAACGCCTACTGGTTCGGTTCGCGACTGTCGATCGAGGAGACGCGTCTGTTGGCGCCGTACCAGAACGCAACCGGCATGCAGGTCAGTTCCGCCGTGCTCGCCGGCATGGTCTGGGCACTCGAAAACCCCGAGGCAGGCATCGTCGAGAGCGACGACATGGATTTCGAACGCTGCCTCGAAGTGCAGCGCCCGTATCTCGGCCCCGTCGAAGGCATCTACACCGACTGGACGCCACTCGTCGGTCGCGGCGGCCTGTTCCCGGAGGACATCGACGAATCAGACCCCTGGCAGTTCCGCAACGTCCTCGTCCACTGACCGACAGCTCGGGCGCCGTCTATCACGGGTTCATGAGCTTCGTCAGGTTGGTCGTGACGTTCCAGTTCCTCGCTGTCGATTTCACCCTGAGCTTCGACTCGATCACGCCGTTCGTCAATTTCGATGTGCCCGCTCCGGTGTGGTAGCGGATGAAAACTTCGCGGCCGACTACTCGGAACTCGGCGTCCGCAAACGACATCGCCTCGAGCATGGCGACGGCGCTGCTCGACGGAACCTGCCCGAGGAACGAGACGTACAGCTGCTTGAGTTCTTCGGCGCCGCCGAAGGGGTGTCCTGCGGCAATCACCGCTGCCATCTCGTTCGCCGAGCGGACGATGGCGGTGATCGACAAAGCGAGGTGTTCGGTGATCAGTGCCTCGACCGATGCCTTCACCTTCGCCTCCGTCAGGTTGCTGGTGAGTATCACGTTGCCGGTCTGGATGTGCGTCATCGCGTCGGCGTAACCGGTGGTGACGAACGCTGCCTGGAGGTCTGCCATCTTGATGCGGTTGGCCCCGCCGACGTTCACGGCCCGCAGGAGGGCGACATAGGTGGTCATCGGGGTGACACTAGACATGATTCGAGTGGCACGAGACGTGATTCGACCTGCGCGTTTCGCCGCCGGCGGTTTACGCTGCGACGATGCGTGTCGAGCAGCTGTGGCGGTATCCGGTCAAGTCGATGCAGGGGGAGCGCCTCGAAACGGCACGCCTCGACCGGCTTGGCATCGCCGGCGACCGCCAGTGGGCGGTGGTCGATCTGACGAGCGGCATGACGCTCACGGGACGGCGCGAGCCCCTCCTGCTCTGGGCATCTGCGGCGCTGCAGTCAGACGGCGACGTGCAGATCACCTTGCCGGACGGGACGCGCCCGTCCAGTTCCACCGACGCGTCCACTCGACTGTCGGCGTGGCTCGGCCGGGCGGTCCAGTTGCGCAGGGCAGGCGGAGGTTCCGGCACCTACGAGATCGCCCCGGACTTCGAGCACGAGGACTTCTCCGTCGACGCATTGCCGTGGTTGCACTGGGACGGTCCGATCGACACGTTTCACGACTCGACGAGGACCAAGGTGTCGATCGGTTCGCTCGACGAACTCCGTGACTGGGACCCGCGTCGGTTTCGCTTCAACGTGATCGTCTCCGGCGGGTCGGTGCGACCTCTGGAAGGCAAGCGTGTCGGTATCGGAAGCACCGAACTCGAGGTCGTCAAACCAATCGACCGATGTGTGATGACGACGCGGGCCCAGCCGGGCGGCGTCGAGCGCGACCTCGGCGTACTCAGGACGATCATCAAAGACTTGGGTAACGAACTCGGCGTCGGCGCGCTGGTCGACCACGAGGGACAGATCGGCATCGGCGACGAGTTGGCGGTACAAGGCTGACGCTCAGCGGCGGAAAACGGCGGTTCTGGCCCTACCCTGGACGGTCTCCTGGGCGGCGTGTCGCCATGGCTGCAACGAGGTCTTGTGTGAAGTTCAAGAAGGGTGACACGGTCATCTATCCCCAGCACGGTGCATGCATCGTCGTTGGCAACAAGAAGATCACAGTGTTCGGAGAGACGCAGGACTACCTCATCCTGAAGACGGTCATCAATGAGATGACCCTCAACGTTCCGGTCAACAAGACCGCCGAAGTCGGTGTCCGTCCGCCGGTCAACGCCGACGAACTCGAAGACCTCGTCTCGGTGCTGTCGAAGGCCGATCCCCGTGTTCCGTCGAACTGGTCACGCCGTTTCAAGAACCACCAGGAAAAGCTCAAGTCCGGCGACGTCTACCAGGTTGCGGAAGTTGTCCGTAACCTCGCAGCGCGTAACCGCGATGCCGCGCTGTCTGCGGCAGAACGAACGATGTACGAGCGTGCTCGCATCAACCTGATCTCGGAGATCGCGCCGGCGTTGAAGGTCAGCGCAGAAGACGCAGAGCAGTACCTCGACGACGCACTCGCCAAAGGCGTGCTCAAACCACCGAAGGAACCCGTCGCCCGTAAGCGCTGAGTCGACGGCGATGTTCTGCCCGACGCCGGACGTTGACTACCATCGCTCGCATCATGAGTTCACGAGTCACCGTCACCCAAGCTGAACTAATCATCGCGATCGAGTCAGGGGAGATCGATACCGTCCTCGTGGCATTCCCCGATCTTCAGGGACGCCTGGTGGCCAAACGCACGACCGGCCGGTTCTTCCTCGAGAACGTGCAGCACAACGGCACTGAGAACTGCAACTATTTGATCGCCACCGATTGGGACAACAACGCCGTCCCCGGCTACGCCTTCGCCAACTACAACCTCGGCTACGGCGACATGCTGGCGACGCCGGACTGGTCGACGATCCGCAGGATCCCGTGGGTCAAGGGCACGGCGATGGTGATGTGCGATCTGTTCGACGTCGACAGCGGTGAGCCGATCCGCGTGGCGCCTCGCCAGATCCTGCGCGATCAGGTGAACAAGGCATCCGATGCCGGTTACGTTGCCCTTGTCGCCAGCGAGATCGAGTTCTATCTTTTCCGCGACACGTACGAGCAGGCGTTTGCCAAGGGATATAAGGGCCTCGAGCCGCATTCGCCGTGGCTGGAGGACTACCACGTGTTGCAGACGACCAAGGACGAATACATCATCGGTCAGATCCGCAGGGGCCTGGAAGCCGCTGGTGTTCCTGTCGAGTTCTCCAAAGGCGAGGCCGGGCGCGGCCAGCACGAGATCAACCTCGACTACACGACTGCCGTCGAGATGGCGGACCGCAACGCCGTCTACAAGAATTCGGCAAAGGAGATCGCCGCGCTGAACGGACGGTCGATCAGCTTCATGGCGAAGTACGACTTCAACGACACCGGGTCGTCGTGTCACATCCACTCGTCTTTGTGGAATGCCGATCAGTCGGTCAACGTCTTCGACGACCACAGCGCCGATCATCACATGAGCGACACGTTCCGCTGGTGGCTCGGCGGATTGCTGGCAACGGCGCAGGACTTCTCGCTGCTATGGGGTCCGACGATCAACTCATACAAGCGGTTTCAGCCGAGTTCGTGGGCACCGACCGCAGTCGGCTGGGGTCTCGACAACCGTACGCTCGGGTTCCGCAAGGTCGGCCACGGCAAGGGCAGCCGTGTCGAGAGTCGCATCCCCGGTTCTGACGCCAACTCGTATCTGGCGTTCGCCGGGACGATCGCCGGCGGGCTACACGGCATCGAGAACAAGATCGAACCACCGCCCGCCTACACCGGCAACGGTTACGAATCGACGGATCTGCCGCGCATTCCATGGAACATCGTCGACGCCATCGATCTGTGGGAGCACTCCGACGTCGCCAAGGCGTGTTTCGGCGAAGATGTCCACGCCCACATCCTCAATATGGCCAAACAGGAGTGGATGTCGTTCAACCAGACCGTCACCGACTGGGAACTCCGACGCTACTGGGAACGAGCGTAGGCCGTCACGAGGACGACGATGATGCGGGTGCGGTCAGCAGCAGTTTGAGATCGCCGACGAGTGCCATCAGGTCGGTGATCATGCTGCGTAGTGCCGGCAGTTGGGCGAGGGTGATCGCTGCGGTCAGCAGGGGCACCGTGCGACGCACGAGCAGCTTGGTCGCTTGGGAGTCCTCCGATCCGTCGTACACCCAGAACAACACGACGCCCATGTGATAGAGCCAGATCAGTTCCGGCAACTCGTCACGGATCGGCTCGGGGATCTCGGCATCAGATCCGTCGATCACCCATCGCAGCAAATCGATCCCGACGGCTCTGGCAGGAGCACTTTCCGGACTGAACGGACTCAGCGGGCTCTGCGGGTTCGCCGCGCTGCGGAAGAACGCGGCGGCGAACGCCCGGTACTTCGCCATGATCTCGACCCACGCATCGATGCAGACGATGAGGCGCTCTGCGAGGTCGGAGACCCCGGCGACCCGATCCGGCACGACGGCGTTCTGCTCGTCTCCTGCACGAACGTAGAAGCCCTGGATCAGGTGTTCCTTCGAATCGAAGTAGTAGTAGGCGCTGCCAAGCGAGACATCGGCCTTTTCGGCGATCGCCCGCATCGTCGTCGCCTCGTAGCCGCCCGCCTCGAACAGTTCCAGGGCCGCGTCGATGATCGACGACTTCGTCAGTTGGCCGCGTGCTTGGCGATTCATTGCTTCGAGCCTGCCATAGGGGCATGACACGATCCCTCCTCGTCGCAGCGAGGTTTCGACAACGCTCGCAACAGTCCGGTCGCCCCCAACAGTGCCCGGACGACCCACGGGTTGCGGCCATTGGCGACTTCCTCGGCGAGATGACGGGTGTTGCGCATCGCCCACAGGCAGAGGATGAAGGCATCGTCGCCACGGAAGACCGAACCGTCATCGGAGACGACGGTGATCTCGTCGACGGTCTTGGCGTGGTCGAGGTCGGGAAATCGTCGGCGCGCCTCTTCGGATCGGGCAGCGACGAAGGTCACGGGTACGAGTTGCGACTGCGATTCCATCGAATGGCGGCAGGCTCGGCACACCGAGCATGCCTC
>JAYTOR010000257.1:0-4310 GCA_043747685.1 Actinomycetota bacterium | reverse complement strand
TTCCATGCCGACTGGAGCACAGCGGCACTGACGCCGACACGGCCGGAGAGGTTGCCGGCCAAGTGGCTCAGGGCGGCGCTATAGCTACCGGAATCGCCGCTGCGCAATGCGACTAGCGCTGCACCGGCATAGCCGGAGGAGGGGTCGGCAACGGGAGGCGTCGCCGCCGTCGCTGTGGTCACAGGTGTTGTCGTCGGTGGGGCGACCGTCACCGGTACGGCAGCCACTCTGCTCGCTGTCTTCGGAGCCGTCGTCGCCGTCGACTTCTTCACAGCGGTTGTTGCGGTGGTCGACTTGCCCGCCGTACTCGTCGGCGTCACCGTCTTGGCGATCGTGCCTGTCTTGGCGATCGTGCCTTTCTTGGCAGACGTCGTCACCGTCGACTTCTTGTCAGCGAGGGTCGTTGTCGTCGTCGTCGACTTCTTGGTAACGGCGGTCGTCGGTGTCGTCGATTTGCTGGTTGCAATGGTCGTCGGTGTCGTCGACTGCTTCTTGGCAACCGTCGTCGAGGTCGTCGAGGCGGTCGGCTTGTTTGCAGGCGCCGTGGTCGATCCGGTTGGTGTCGCATCAGCCACCGCGGTGCCGAAAACCAAGCCCGACGCGCTCAGTCCGACACAGCAGAGTGCCAGTTGGGCAAACATTCGTCGGGTTCTCAGCATGAGCCTGCTCCTCGTGGTGGACACATTGCCAACGCTCGATACGCCGGAGCGGGCAACAAGTCGTCACCGTACTGCAATGTCGCAACAGACTGCAAACTTTTCGTAACGAAGTTGCAATGGAAATTGCCCACAACTCGTCCAGCTACCTGTGCTAAGGCCATTAGACGATGGATTCGATGGACGAAACCGATGGGGAGCCGGCTGTCGGGGTGATCCTCGCTGCCGGCAGTGGCAGCCGCTTCCGAGGCAGCGACAGTGATGCTGACCTGCGAATTCACAAGCTGCTCTGCGACTTTGGCGGCCAGCCGTTGTACCAGTGGGCGCTCGACGCAGTGGTCGCCGCAGGGCTCGAACCGTGGGTGGTGTGGGGCGCCCTCGGCGAACAGGCCCCTGCACTCGATACGTCTGTCACGGTACTGCACAACGCATTCTGGGAAAAAGGTATGGCGACTTCGTTACAGGTTGCCGTTGCTCACGCCCGGCTCGTCGGCGTCGACTCGCTCGTCGTCGGCCTCGCAGATCAGCCGTTGATCCCTGCGTCTGCCTGGATCGCCGTCGCCCGGACGACCAGCACCCCGATCGCCGTAGCAACGTATGGGGGGCAACGTCGCAATCCCGTCCGGCTCGGCTCGGTGGTCTGGGATCTATTACCGCTGACCGGGGATCAGGGCGCTCGCAGCGTGATTGAAATGAGGCCCGAACTCGTGACCGAGGTAGCCTGCGTGGGCAACCCGGCAGATATAGATACACGTGAGGACCTGCAGCTATGGAGCTCGTCAACGAATTCGTCGTCAACAAACCCGTCGACGAAACCTGGCCGATCTTGACCGACCTCGAGCGCATCGCCCCGTGCATGCCGGGTGCCCAGCTGACGGAAATCGAAGGTGATCTCTATCGCGGATTCGTCAAGATCAAGGTCGGCCCGATCGGGGCGCAGTTCAAAGGCCAGGCGCAGTTCGCCGAGCGTGACGACGAGCACCACCGTGCCGTACTCAAGGCAGACGGCCGCGACACCAAGGGCAACGGCAACGCCTCTGCGCTGATCACTGCACAGCTCGAAGCGGTCACCGACACCACCACCAAGGTCAAGGTCACGACCGATTTGAACATCACCGGCAAGGTTGCGCAGTTCGGCCGCGGCGTGCTCCCCGACATCAGCCACAAGCTGATCACGCAGTTCGCCGACAACCTCAACGCGATGATCGATGCCTCCGCTGGCGAACCGACGCCCACCGCTGACGCTCCCGCCGAGCAGCCGGTCGTCGCCGAAACCGCTGCCCCAAAAACCGCTGCGCCGGACAACACTGCCCCGGAAACCGCTGCCCCGGAAACCACTCCTGCCGACTCCGCTGGCACCGGTGCAACAGCGGTCGCTGCAACGTCGACCGACGATGCGAGCAAGTCGAGTACCGACCCGTCTCGTCCGACGGTGCGCAAGATCAACAGCGAGCCGGTCGAGCCCCTCAATGTCGGCTCGATTCTCCCGAGCTGGATGAAGACCGCCGTCCCCGGTGGCATCATTGCGCTGATCCTCTTCTTCCTGCTGCGCCGCAAGCGCTGAGCCCTTGTCGTCGTCGGTCGACCACGAAACTGACATTGCTCGGGTAGCACAACTGCTCGGACGGCCGCCGCACGGAGATTTCGACGTCGTGGTCCGTGACGAACGCGGCTGGCCGGTTGTCATCCGCAACGCTCCGTTGCTCGAAGACGGCACGCCGATGCCGACGCGTTACTGGCTGGTCGGAAAGAACGAGGTTGCCAACGTCGGACGACTCGAATCCGCCGGCGGAGTCGACCGGGCGGAAGCGGACATCGGCCTCGAACGCATCGCCTGCGCTCATCAGCTGTACGCAGCCGAACGCACCGCCGCGCTCCCGCCGGGCTACGTCGGGCCAGTTCCCTCCGGCGGCGTTGCGGGCACGCGCGTCGGCGTGAAATGCCTACACGCCCACTATGCCTGGTTTCTTGCCGGTGGCGATGATCCCGTCGGGGCCTGGGTGGCAGATCGGCTCGTACACGCCTCGGCATCCATATGCGATGCAGCGCAATGACCGACGCCGGACAGCAATGACGACGGTGGCGGCGATCGACATCGGGACGAATTCGACGAATCTGCTGATTCGTGACGATGCCGCGCGCTACGACAGGATCACGACGGTGACCCGCCTCGGTCAGGGGGTTTCACGCACAGGAATTCTCGACGCCGCTGCCATCGATCGGACGCTCGACGCACTGCGCGCGTACCACTCCCGCCTCGACGGCGAGACCATCACCACGTTGTCGGTGGTCGCGACGAGCGCCTCACGCGACGCCACGAACCGGGAAGCGTTCTTCGACGCGGTGCAGGCTGTGCTCGGTGTCAGACCACGGTTGCTGAGCGGTCAAGACGAGGGGCGCACCGCCTATACCGGCGCCGTTTCAGGGCTCGGGCCATTCGATGGGCTGCACCTCGTCTTCGACATCGGCGGCGGCTCGACCGAATTGATGATCGCCAACGCTGATGGCCTGGTGGCTGTGCGGTCGTTGAATGTCGGAGCGCTGCGGCTCCGCGAGACCGAACTGCATCACGACCCGCCGCGACCGCAGGAGCTGACGAATGCCATCGGACTTGTCCACGACGATCTGGACGATGTCATCCGCGAACTTCCGGACGTTCTCGAGGCGCAGACCGTCATCGGTCTCGGCGGCACCGTCAGTACCGTGGCGAGAGTCGAGTTGGGGCAAAGCGACGCTGACCTGCACGGCCTCGTGCTCAGCCGGTCAGCGGTCGAGGATGTGTTCAGGACGTTGGCGACGGAGTCGCTCGCCGACCGCGTCCACAATCCCGGACTCAGCAGCGACCGCGCCGACATCATCGTCGGTGGATGCTGCGTACTGGTCGCCCTGCTCCGCCGACTGCATGCACCGTCGATGATCGTCTCCAAACGCGGGTTGCTCGACGGTCTGACGACACTGGCACTGGCCGCCTCATGACGTCGATTCCGCGCTCCGGGTTTTCCGTCACCCCGCCGTCGGAACGGCCGGCAACCGGCGCACTCCGCCTCTACGGCAGGCGTGTCGTGCTCCGCCCGCTCGGTCCTCCTGACTTTTCGGCCTGGAGCGCCGTGCGTCTCCGGAACGAGGAGTGGTTGTTGAAATGGGAACCGAAGCGCCTGCCGATCACCCCTGATCCGGCTCGCGACCGCACCGCCTTCAGTACCCGCTGCCACGCTCGCGATCGCGAGCGTCTCCACGGACAGTCCTACGCTTTCGGCCTGCTCGTCGATGGCAGCGTGGTCGGCGAGGTCAACCTCAACAACGTCAACCGCGGCCCGTTGCAGAGCGCGACGATCGGCTACTGGATCGACGAGCAGCAGGCAGGCAGGAGCTATGTCCCAGAAGGCGTCGTCGTCGTCGCCCGCTATGCCTTCGAAGAACTTCGCCTGCACCGCCTCGAAATCTGCATCGTGCCGCGGAATGCTGCGAGCCGACGGGTGATGGACAAACTGCAGATCCGAGAAGAAGGAACGGCAGTGCGATTCCTCGAGATCAACGGAACATGGGAAGACCATATTCGCTTCGGAATCACGTCGGAGGAGTGGGACGAGCGGCGCGACGAACTGACGTCGACGTGGATCCTCTGATCGAATCCTCTTCACCAACTCCGCTGAC
>JAYTOR010000256.1:0-2922 GCA_043747685.1 Actinomycetota bacterium | reverse complement strand
ATCACATCGCGAGGCGCGCCTGCAGGCCTGCTTTGACGGCTGGCCATTCTTCGGAGACGATCGCGAACATCGCCGTGTCTCGGAGGCCGGGGCGTGGCTGCGCAGGCTGGAAGTTCCGCAACACTCCCTCGAAGCGGGCACCGATGCGTTCGATCGCTGTGCGGCTGCGCTCGTTGCGGGCATCGGTCTTCAACTGCACACGGACACAGCCCCACGTTTCGAAGGCGTGCGTGAGCATCAGCAGTTTGGCCTCCGTGTTGACCATGCTTCGCTGCGCCGATGCTGCCAGCCATGTGCCGCCGATCTCGCACGACTCGGGGAATTGCGAGTCGGCAGCCCAGTACTGGATCGTCAGGAATCGCGTCGTGCCGACGACCTGGCCATCGGACAGGCGGACGATCGCGAAGGCGACCCAGTCAGGAGTCTCGTTTGCTGTGGCGACGTAGCGCAGTGCCCCGTCGACACCATCGGGGACACCGGTGAATCCGTACGTTTCACGGTTCTCTGCAGCTGCAGCCGCCAAGCCGACTGCGTGGCGATCTTCGATCGGCTCGAGGCTGACGAACGAACCGGTGAGCGTAACTGCTTCGGGTCGGCGATCAGCCACGGCTGCGGTAGGTCGAACGCGACCCTGAGGAGTCCTTGTTCAGCCGCTTCGACAGATGCAGACCTTCGAGCACAAACTCGACCGCGCTGGCGATCGCCGCCGGCGACTCGTCGCCCTCTGACAGACTCAGCACGACGTTGCGCAATGGCGGCATCGTCTCGACGAGGCGGGCTTCGTCGACCGAGGTCACGTCTTCACCGGTGTGGGCGACAATGCCCTCCTCGAAGGCACCAACGACATCGCGGACCTGATCGGGTGAGACTTTGGCCTTGTAGACGGCAAGCACTGCGCTGCGCAGCATGTTGTCGACGATCGCGCCCTCGCGGCCTTCCTCCAGCGTTTCGATCTCGATCTTGCCGCTGCTCGAAGCCGGCAGCGCATCGAGGTCGCAGATGCGTGTGACGACGGTATTCTCGCCGGCCCGCAAGCCCCGTCGCAAGGCGTTGGCGGCGAGCACTTCGTAGTTGCTGACCGTCAGACGCACGGACACGCCGCTCTTTTGGTTGACGTGGGTACTGACCCGTGCCAGCTGCGTGAAGGTGGCGAGGATCTCCTCCATGTAGGCGGGCACCGTGACCTTGACGCTGCCGATACTCGGCGGGCGTGCTTCCTGGCGCACGATTGCCACTTCGGTGGCGATGTCGAGCGGGTAGTGCGTGCGGATCTGACTGCCGAAACGGTCCTTCAGCGGCGTGATGATGCGGCCGCGGTTGGTGTAGTCGTCGGGGTTCGCCGAGGCGAGGAGGATGACGTCGAGCGGTAGACGGATCTTGTAACCACGGATCTGCACGTCACGCTCTTCGAGCACGTTGAGCAGGCCGACCTGGATCCGCTCTGCGAGGTCCGGGATCTCGTTGATCGCAAAGATCCCGCGGTTCGTGCGGGGCACGAGGCCATAGTGCAGTGTCAGTTCGTCTGACAGGTAGCGGCCCTCCGCAACCTTGATCGGGTCGACTTCACCGATGAGGTCGGCGATAGAGGTGTCGGGGGTTGCCAGCTTCTCGCCGTATCGCTCGTCGCGGTGGACCCACGAAATCGGCGTGTTGTCACCCTCGGCGGCGATCAGATCGCGGGCATGCTTCGAAACCGGGTTATACGGATCGTCGTTGATCTCGCTGCCGGCGACGACCGGCATCCACTCGTCCAGCAGCCCGGTGAGCGAGCGGATCATCCGCGTCTTCGCCTGGCCGCGCTCGCCGAGGAAGATGATGTCGTGGCCGGCCAGTAGCGCATTCTCCAACTGCGGCATCACCGTGTTCTCGTAGCCGAGCACACCGTCGAACAACGGCTCGCCCGCGCCGATCTTGGCGACGGCGTTGGTGCGCAGTTCTTCCTTGATCGGCACGGACTTCCAGCCCGACGCCTTGAGGTCTCCGAGCGTCTGTGCAAGTTGCGTCATCGTGACGACGATATCTGTATCGCCGACGGCTTTACCGTTCGGGCGTGGACCGGCCGGGCAGTTGGCGAGGCCGGTCCGCCGGCCCGGTCCAACGGTGACCGACACCGGCCCTCTACGCTCGATGCATGCAGTTGTCGGGTCCATGGCGAGCGGCAGAGGCTGACGACGAGTTGCGTCGTTCAGGTGTCGGAATGGCGTTCGACGACTCCGCATGGGCAGAGATCGCCGTGCCAGGTCATTGGCGGTCACATCGGGACTTCGCAGCCTCTGACGGCCCGATGCTCTATCGAACCAACTTCGACTATCCGACGCCTGCGCACGGCGAACGTGTCTGGGTCGTCTTCGATGGCATCTTCTATCAGGCCGATGTGTGGCTGGACGGCGCCTACCTCGGCGATCCAGAGGGCTACTTCTCTCCGCACAGCTTCGACATCACTGCGCTGGCGAGACTCGAGGAGTCACATGCGCTGGCCGTCGAGTTGAACTGCGCGCCGCAAGGCGATCGTCGCAACAAGCGGCTGATCACCGGAGCGTTCCAACACGACAGCGCGATCGACCCGTCCTGGAATCCCGGTGGGATCTGGCGGCCTGTCCGTGTCGAGACGACGGGTCCGGTGCGTATCGAGAAACTCCGCGTGCTCTGCCGCGACGCCAACGCCGACCGCGCCGATCTGCAGTTCGTCGCCCAACTCGATTGCGATGCCAATCAGACAGTCCGAATCCGCACGACCGTCGGCGGTTACACCGATCGTGAACGCGAACAGCCGTTGGCGCGCGGCAGCAATGAAGTGTCGTGGACACTCGGCGTCAACAACCCGACGCTGTGGTGGCCGTGGTCGCTCGGCGAGGCGGGACTCACGGACATCACCGTCGAAGTCGCGGTCGAACACGCAGTCAGCGACCGGGTCGAGCGCCG
>JAYTOR010000255.1:0-6354 GCA_043747685.1 Actinomycetota bacterium | reverse complement strand
GAGGACGAGGACCCAGATCTTCGCGACCCCGGAATCAACGTTGCCAACATCCCGGCCTCGAACGGCATCGCCCAGGCGATCGATCACGTCCAAATGCCGATCAACGTCTGAGAGCCCTCACTCGCGCATGACGACATGCCGCCCGGTACCTGTGAGCAGTCCCGATGTCTGGTGGGTGCCGGGGCGGAGGTAGGCGTCGAGGTCACCGGTCTCTGCGGGTGTGAAGGTGTGTACCCGGTCGGCGACGGGGGTGATTTCCTCGAGGAAGCCTTCGTAGGCCCCGTTGGCGGGATCTTCGACTGTCCCAGCGACATACACGATGACGAAGCGGGCGCGGCGCCCATCGGGTTTGGGGCGTAGCACTCTGCCCATCCTCTGGATCATCTGGCGGCGACTGCGGCTGGCGGCGAGGATGACGCCAAGGTCGGCGGCCGGCACATCGACGCCCTCGTCGAGAACCTGGGGTGCAGTGATGGCCTGGAGGTCACCGGTCGCGAAACGGGACAGCACGATGCGTCGATCGACGGTGTCGAGTCGGGAGTGGATCGCCGCTGCCGAGATGCCGTGACCCGACAGTCGGGCGGCGGCATGTTCTGCGCCGGCGATACTTTGGGTGAAGATGATCGCCCGCTCGCAGCCCCCGATGGTCGGGACGAGCCCGTCGAGCGCCTGCATTTTGGTGGGAGTTTCGGCCAGCAACCGGCGTCGCTGTTGCATGGCGGCGAGGTAACGCCGTGCCGCCGACGTTCCGGGGCTGTGCCCGCGGCGACGGGCGAGCGAGGCGACAGCGGCGAAGAACGCGCCGATCGGCTCTGGCGGCGCATGTCCAGCGGCGATCAGTTGCGCTCGGGTTGTCGACATCGTCAACGTGAGCTCGTCGTAGTCGCCACGTTCGCCGGGGGCGAAGTCGACCCCGGCGAGAGCGACGTCGAATCTGGCGGTGACGCCATCGGCGATGGCACGCCGGTAGCCGATTCGGTAGCAGGTCCCCCCGAAATACGGGTCGAGCCAGGTGAGATGTGCGTCGTCGGCACGGGCATAGGTGGCGCTGAGCCCGAGGCGGCGGCCGAAACCGGCGTGCAATGCGACACGGTTGCCGTCGGAGCCGTAGCGGTGGCATTCGTCGGCGATGAGCAGTCCGCCAGGGCGGCGGGGCCGGAGATCGGCGTCACGGGCGGAGTTGACAACGGCGACAACAATGTCGTGGTCGCTGAGACTGTCGCGACTGCCCCCTCCGAGCCGCCCAAGACGGGCGGTGTCCGGCCCGTGCCTGGCGAGTGCATCTGCCCATTGGTCGGCCAGTTCGCGTGTCGGTACGAGCACCAGGACTTGGCCTCGGCGCGCGAGTTCGTCGTTGGCGGCGGCGACACCGACGAGTGTCTTGCCGGTCCCGGTGACGGCTTCGACGACGCCCCGCCCGCCCCGGTGCCGCCATGCGTCGAGCGCCTCGATCTGCCAGCGGTACAGCGGTAAGGTCGACCCGTGGGGAGCGGCGCCGGGTCCCCTGTCGCGTGCCGGCCCGGGATCGTCGACAGCGGGCCACCATCGGGCGGGTTCGTTGCCGTCGTGCCGGAAGCGGTGCGCATTGGTGCGCAAGACGCGGACGACGTCGGCAGTCGTGATCGACACCCTGCCGTTGGCCCGTAGCAGGTCGCGGATCTCGGCGGCGGTGCATCCCGGTCGGAGGTCGACCACGGCGTCGACCTCACGCAGGGCTGTCAAGCCAGTCCTGTCCCGCCGTCGAGTCCCGTCCCGTCGTCGCTGGTGGGGTTGTCGTCGCTGGTGGGGTTGTCGTCGTCGGTGAGGTCGATGATCAGCTCGTTGACGGCGAGATCAGGGGTGTAGGTCGGGTCGAGGCGTCGCAGGTCCCATTCGTTGATCCACGCCCTGACGTATTGACGCATCCGGTTCGACGGGAGGCGTTCCAAGCCTTCGACATCGGGCGGATCCCATCCGAACGCTGCGCCGTGGATCTGTTTGAGTTTGGTGTAGGTGCGGTCGAGTTCGTCACGGTCGGGGGGCTGGAGTCGGATCTGGTCTCGTTCGATCACACGCATACCGGTCTCGGCGGCACCGGCGAGCAACTCGGATTCGGTGGTCTGTTTCATCCGTAGCCGTTTCGAGATCAGTTCGAGGTCGTTCTTGCCGACGAGCACCTGCGCCTCGAAATCGTCGACGGTGGTCAGCACCGCCGCAAGCGGTGCGTCAGGGTCGTCGCGGTCGCCGCGCACCCACCGGGCCACCTCAGCGTACGATTTGGCCCGTTGCAACAGTGAGTAACGTCCGATCAGCTCGACCTCGTCGAGCAATACGACCCAGCCGCGGTAGCCGGCGGCGGTGATCAAACGGGACACGAACCGGAAACGTTGGACGGCGAGGTCGCGTTCGCGTATCGCCGCCAGGCGGTACACCGATGCCGACCCGGACTCTTTCAGACGCCGGCGCAGGTCGGCGACGGGAAGGGGATCGCCCGCCCAGAAACGCACGATCCGGTCAGCGAACTCGGCGTCGCCACGGGCGTGTTCGTAGAGGAACAGGCTCGCCGCGAAACGACTGTCGAGCGGCACATCGTCACTGTGCACCCACCGATACAGTCCCGCGTATTCGGCTGAGTCGGTCAGCAACCCGGTGGCGATCTCGTCGATCGCCGACCCCGTTCGACCGGGCAGTTGAGCATCGGCGATCGCAGCGGCGAACACTTTGACCGGGTCGTGAAGCGCTGTTTCTTTGGAGATGACCACCTTGGAAACGACGAAACCGGCCTCCAGCGCACGGTGTGCGAGATACTCGAGCACGTGACTCTTGCCGGCCCCGAACCCGCCGCTGATCAGCATCCCACCGGTCGGGGTCCCGTCGCGCCTGGCGAGTGTCTCGAGCAGTTCGCTGAAACGGTCCTCCACCGCTGTTTGCAGCGACCCGAGAGCGGCAACGGCGTCACGGTTCGGCACCCCCGCGCGCAGCGCTTCCAACGCCCGCCTGGCGGCCAACGCCGGCGGCGACGTTTCGCCGCTCACGCCGAGCCCAACCGGATCAGCGACGAATACGGGTTGTCACGGTTGCGGTCGCGGACTTCGTCGAAGATCCGCAGCTTCAACGCCTGGTAGGCGTCGACGCCGCGGGACACATCGGAAATGAACTCCGGCGCGGCGATCACCACCACACAGCAGTGCGACAGTTCGTCGGTGTTGTCGACGAGTTGACGCAGCAACTCGTAACCGTCGAGCAGGTTGGCTTTCGTGTAATAGAAACCGTGCCGTTCATCGGCTTGGGGGCGTCTGGCGAACCCGAAACGGCGCACGTCGACCTCGACGAGCAGCCCGGCATGACCATTGACCGCCAACCAGTGAGCCAACGAGAACAACAGCTGGCGGGCATTGTGCCGTCCGATCCGACGAAAAATCATCGCCGTGCGAAGCAGCGAAATCTTGTGCAACTCGCCCCGCAACCAGGCGAGCACGGCATCATGCTCGGCCTCGGTCACCTGCCCAGTGCGCATCTGCGCCTGACACAGGCGCAGCATGGCGATACGGAACTCCTGGACCATCTCGTAGTCATGGAACACGTCCTGTTGCAGCCGGCGGTTCATGTCACGGCTCAACTCGCCCGCATCGACCTGATGATGAGCGGCCACCGCCTCCACCGAAACATCACTCGACCCGTCGGCGACCGGATGCGAGACCGCGGCGAACGTCTCTCGAACCCGACGGGCGGCGAGCGCATCCCAATCGATGCGGGCAGCGACAGCGAAGAAAATCTGATCGATCAGGTGCACACGGACATCCACAGCGTCGACGCGCACCGTCACATACCCGTCCGCCGCTGCCCGCTCGCTGACTGTCCGACTGAAATCCTCGGCCTCCCCGGCGCCGCCGGCCACCACGAACTTGACCGCCGCACCACCACCAGCGATATAGGAGTCGAGATACTCGGCCACCAAAAAATCGGCATACTCGTCGACGGCGATCACGACCGACCACCCTCGAAACTGATCCCGGCGTACACCTTGTCCTGCCCGGATCGTGTGACCGTTCGCAACACGCCAGAGTCGCGCGTCAACGCGCTTGCCGGCAACGCCAACATCCGCCCGTCACGAGTCGTGGTCACACCACTCTGATCGAGCAGGTACAGATCGCGTGCCAGTTCTTGACGGCTGTACTCCTTGGCCGAGCCCGGCAGGACCGTCAATACGTGATACACGTCGACCAACTTGACTGTGGCCCCGGCACGCAAGCCGCTGCTGGCAACGACCAGCCTGTAGGCAGTGGCAAGCGCCTCGAGGAACACGTCCGCCTTGAATTTCGGCGGACGTCCCTGCAGTGCTTTCAACGTACGCACCAACACAGACGGACGCACACGACGATCCTTCACCCTGTCGATCAACACGGACGCATCCGACGCCGACAACGACACGACCGCCGGATAACTCAACATCCGCTCATCGGATGCAAACACACTCAAACCCTGCCCTGCAGCCAACGCCAACACCTCGGCGGTGTAGCCGCCAGAAGCGAAATAGGCGTGCTCGTCGAACCCCCAACCGGACTGCACGTCCCGCGCCGTCACTGCAGCCTGTTCAGCGAGACGCGTCAGCGTTTCCAACGACTGACGCAACGCCCGCAACTGACCCGAAGCCGCCGCTGCTCTGACCCGCTTCGCCTCGGTGTGCACCGCCGCCGAGGCGCGTACCATCACTGCAGCCTCACGCTCGATCGCCTCGAGGGCGTCTTCCAAACTCGGGTTACTCAACCGGCTCTCCCAAACGCTTCACGACACGGCCGGCACCAGCCTGACCGCCTTGACGAGACTAGTCACCACGGCACAACCCCCCACGGCACGCATCGATCGTCACCCGCTCGCTCGTCTGCCGAAGGTGGCGGCCAGGTCACTGGAAACAGGCAGGACAGGGCGGCATCGCCACCCGTCGCCCGACCGCTCCTCGACTGCGCCGTCAGCTGGTTCGATGCGCAGGAGGTTGAGCCAGCCGTTGAGCACCAGGTCCTGCACGACCGGTTGCCCGTCGATAATTGCGTCGATCGGAGCGCGGGGGGACTCGACGAATACCGAGAGTCGAAGTGGCGGGTGACGGAGGGTGTGGCCGTCGTGGAGGGATTGGATCGCCAGCCCAATGCGCAGGTCGCCGCCGTTGCCCTCGAAGACGCCGATACGACCACCGACGACGTTGTGGAGCACCTTGTTGCCGCTGCCGTAGCGGCGATTGTCGACCGTCGAAGCGTGGTACTGCAGGTTGATCCAGTTCGTCACCACCATCGGGGCGGTCATGATCGAGGTCAGTACCGCCCCGTCGGGGTCGAGACGCCAGTCGTAGTCGTGCAGGAAGCTTCGGCCCTGCAGGTCGAGCTGTCTGGTACGCCATCGCGGAGCGACGACGAATCCTGCATTGCCTGCGAGTCCCCATTCCGGCCGCACCTGTGACCAGTCGTTCGCCCGTTCGACCAGCGCCCGCTCCAGGCGGCGAGGAACGGGGACGTGGTGGCCGAGGCCGAGCGACGCGGCTCGCTCGGCACGCGCATGATCCCCCGCAACGCGAAGCGATTGCTCCAGTGCACTGACGCGCTGCCGGTGTGACTCCGGTACGAGATCGACGTCGAACAACTCGACCGCATCGGTGGTGGTGGTGTGGAGTGCCGCCACGAACCACGTCGACAGCGGTAGGTCGACCCCCATGCCTCGCAATCGATCCCGAACCCGCTGGTCGTTCAACAGGTCGGCGAGCACGCGGGCGTTCACCTCCCCCGTCTGGCCTCCGCAGGCACCACAGTCGAGTCCGGCGGCGTGAGGGTTGTTGGCGCTCAGGCTCCCGTGCCCGCACAGCATCACCAGCGGCGCGAAGCCGTCGAGCATTCCCATGCCGACCAGCACCCGATGAGCGAGCAGTGCGGCGGCGGCCGGGTCGTCGTCGAGCAGTGCGAGTCGGGGCCGCAGGCGCTCACCGACGTGGCCGAGACCATCGAGCTCCCAGCTGACCGGCCGATGCCGGTGGGGCATGCTCTCCTTGACGAGTTTGACGACGTAGAGCAGGCCGAGTGCCTCCACGAAGCTGAACACCGAGGAGGGTTGACGCCGGAACGCATCCCAGCGCTGCCGTTCGCCGAGCACGTTCGACCGATGTGTGGCCAGCGCCTCCGGCTCGCGGTCTGATGCGATGTCGGTCACCACGAGCGTCGGCTCCAGGAGACCGGGAAGCTGCGGTCGTTTCAGCGCGCTGCCGGCGGGCGTGTACGAGATCGGCAGCCCGAAGAACCCGGCGAATCCTCGCGACTGGACCGACGGCTCGGTGGTCTCCAGCGCCCGTCGGAACACCTCGGACCGCACGTCGATGCAGAACACTGCCTG
>JAYTOR010000254.1:0-11665 GCA_043747685.1 Actinomycetota bacterium | reverse complement strand
CGCAGCGTTGGCCGCCCTCACGGGCGAGTTGGACGAGGCGAGGAAGACGATTCATCGTCTCCGACAACTCCTCGACGCAGCGCCCGTCGGTGTGGTGCTCTACGCAGACACCGGAGCGGTCGAATACGTCAACGAGCGGGTGCTCCAGGCAACGGGCACCTCCGGGGCGCTGTCGTTCGAGGCCGCCTCGTCAGCGTTTGTACATCCGTCGGATCTGGAAACGTACGCAAGGGCGGTGACCGCCGCCCGGCTCGGCATAGCGGCCCAGTTTCGCATTCGTACATCGGACACGACCGGCAAGCGCATGCGTGTCGAGGCGATCCTCGAGCCGATCGTCGATGGTGGTGTGCCGAATGGTGCGATTGCGCTCTATCGCGATGTCACCGAGGAGGTCGAACGTGACGAACGGTTGCTGTGGTTCAAGGCGATTGCCGATCTGACGACCGACATCGTCGGCATCGCCGCCCCGGACAGCAGCATTCTGTATATCAATCCTGCCGGAGTGGAGTTTTTCGGCCTCGATGACTCTGCAGTTCCTCGCACGCTGCACGCAATTTTCAAGCATATTCCCGTCGAATTCCATGACACATTGATGACCGACGCCTATGCCGCCGTGCTTCGGGGCAACGTCTGGCAGGGAGATGTCGCGCTGCTCCGGGATGGGGATCTCGAACGTCATCCGATGTCGGCCGTGGTGATCGGGGTGCACGACGATCAGAACGAACTCGTTGCGCTTGCGGTGACCTACCGGGATCTGACCGAGCGTCACAAGCTGCAGGCGGAACTCGCTCATGCCGCTTCGCACGATGCGCTCACCGGCCTCGCCAGTCGCCAAGAACTGTTCCGGGTTCTCGAAATGAGCCTCGATGCCGGCGAGTCGACCGCAGTGCTGTTCTTCGACCTCGACGATTTCAAGGTTGTCAACGACAGCCTCGGACACTCGGTCGGTGACGAGGTGCTGACGCAACTCGCCCATCGCATCGCCACCGCAGCACGTGAGACCGACGTCGTCGGACGGCTCGGCGGTGATGAGTTCCTCGTGCTCTGCCGGGATGTTTCGGACCCACGTGAAGCCACGGAGATTGCCAATCGCGTGCTTGCGAGCGTGCGCCTGCCGATGAAGATCGGCATGCGCCACCATACGGTGACCGGCAGTATCGGCATTGCGCTTTCGGGTTCGCAGAATGCATCGGCGGTGTCGCTGATCCAGGAAGCGGACATCGCCATGTATCGCGCCAAGCGGGCCGGTCGGCGTCAATCGGTCCTGTTCGACGATTCGATGCGCGTCGAGGCAGTCGATCGGTTGGAACTCGAGCAGGAAGTCCGTCTGGCCCTCGATCGCGACGAGTTCGAGCTGTACTTCCAGCCGCTGAGCTACTTCGACCGCGACATGGTGCAGAATTTCGAGGCCTTGATCCGCTGGAATCACCCCCGATACGGATTGCTGTCACCCGTCGACTTCCTGCCGTTGGTCGATAAAGTCGGCTTGACCGGGGCGGTCGGCGGCTGGGTGTTCCGAACGGCGTCAGCTGCTGCCAGCGTCATGCGCGTCATCGAACCCGAAACATGTGTCGGTGTCAATGTCGATCCAGATCAGATCCGCCAGCCGGGCTTCGTCGACGCGTTGGTCGCAGCGATGGACGCAGCTGGCGTGCCAGGTTCGGCGCTGACGATCGAGATCACCGAGCACGCGATGATGGACGACATCGAACAGACGCGAACGGTCTTGGAGCAACTGCGTGTCCTCGGTGTGTCGATTGCCGTCGATGACTTCGGCACCGGTTATTCGAACCTCGATCTCCTGCGCCGGCTGCCGGTGGACTATTTGAAGATCGATCAGAGTTTCATCGCCAGGCTCGGTATCGAGGCTGGGGACACGCAGCTCGTTCGTATGATCGTCGGGCTGTCGCAGGAGTTGGGGATCGGCGTCGTTGCCGAGGGCGTCGAGTCGCAGATGCAGGAGGACGAACTCCGCAGGCTCGGTTGCCGGATCGGGCAGGGCTATCTGTATTCCAGACCGCTCAGCCTGGACGACGCACTCGAACTCCTGCGTGCCCAGCAGGTCGAACCGGCGCTGCCCTGACGCTCGTTGTGGCGAACATCAGCTCCGTCAACTGGGAAGCCACGTGTACGCAACGTTTTACGGCAATACTCGATCTCCGTGATCGAGCATCTTTTCGTCTATGGCACGCTGCTCCCCGGTGAGGTTCGCTGGCAGTACCTCGAACCGTTCGTGATCGACGACGGTCAGCAGGATTGTGCCACTGGAACACTGTTCGATACCGGCGGGGGCTACCCGGCCGCGCTGTTCGGTGGGTCAGGGACGATTCACGGCCGACGTTTCGCACTGCGACCGGATCTGCTCTGGCATGCACTGGAGCGACTCGACGAAGTGGAGGGTGCCGTCGCCGGTCTCTATCGACGGATCGAGATCACCACCGGATCGGGACACGCCGTCTGGACGTACGAGTACGGTCGCGGTCTCGAACTCCAACCGATCGCTTCCGGACGCTGGGTAGAGCGTTCGCGCCAGGTCTGACGCCTCGCCGGGAACCGTGTGCGGTCGAGTCGACCGGCAAATTCCTCCGACGAAGGTGGTGTGCGGCCGACGCCGATGGCACCCTTGAATAATGGATCAATCGATGGTCGACGTGCCTTCCGCTGCGAACGAAGCGACGGTGACCGTGCTCGTGCGGGGCCATGTGGTCACGATGGACAGCGATCGGCGAGAACTCGCCGACGGTGCTGTCGCCATCGCCGGCGAACGTATCGCCGGGGTCGGCCCGTACCAGCAGTTGCGCGCTGACTATCCATTGGCGGCGGTTGTCGGCACCGCTGATTCGGTGGTGACTCCCGGCTACATCAACGCTCATCAGCACCTCACCGGTGATCGTTTGATCCGTTCGTGCATCCCAGAGCGCATCGATTCGCAGGACGCCATCTTCAAATGGGCGATGCCGGTGCACAGTGCGCACACTGGAGACGACGACGAGTTGTCGGCGATGCTCGGGGCGATCGAAGCAGTTTGCAATGGTGTGACCTGCACGGTCGAAGCCGGCACTGTTGCCCACCCCGAACGGATCGCCGCCGGTCTGCGGCGGGTCGGGATGCGGGCCACGCTGGGGCAGTGGGGATGGGATGTCGCTGATGCGCCGTTCGCCGCTCCTGCTGGCGAGGTACTCGCCCGCCAGGCCGACATGCTGGCGAAGCTTCCCCAGGGCGGGTTGGTCGAGGCGTGGATCACGCTCGTCGGGCACGACCTGATGAGCGACGACCTCGTCGTGCGGGCGAGCGAACTGGCGCGTACGAGCGGTGTCGGGATGACATTCCACCTGTCGCCGCATGCCGGTGATCCGGTCAGCTATCTGGCCCGGACCGGGAAACGGCCGTTCGTCCACCTGCGCGACCTCGGCGTCTTCGGCCGCCATGTGCTCGTCGCCCACGCCGTCCACCTCGACGACGAGGAAGTCGACATCGTGCTGCAGACAGAGACGGCGATCGCCTCGTGCCCGTGGGCCTACATCCGCCTCGCACAGGGTTTCACGACGGCAGGCCGTCATGGCGAACTGTTTGCTCGCGGGGCACGAATGGCGATCGGCTGTGATGCCGAGAACGCCGGAGACGCCGTCGACGTGCTGCGCGCTGCAGCCCTCTTCGTCGGGCTGGCACGCGACAAGATGATGGACCCGTTCAGTATGGATGCCCACGATGGTCTGTCGATGCTGACGATCGGCGGTGCAGAGGCGATCAACAAGTCGGCGACGATCGGGTCGCTGGAGGTCGCCAAGCAGGCCGACATCGTTCTGCACGACACGAGCGGTCCGGAGTGGATGACTCGCAGCACTGACGTTGTCCGCCAACTCGTGTGGGCGAGCGACGGACGGTCCGTGAGTGAGGTCTTCGTGGCTGGCCGCCATGTCGTCTCCGGCGGCAAGTGCATCACCGTCGACATGGAATCGCTACGCGCCGAAGCTCACGCCAGACGGGACTTCTTCCTGGCGCTCCGAGCTTCGCAGGCTTGAGCCCGGTCCGATCCCGCCCGCTGCCCGCCGGGGCGGCGGCTAAAGCATCGGGAATTTGGCCTTGTCCGGCAGCCCGGAGCGGGCGGTGATCGATTCGCCCATGCGCTGAGCGTCCGCCCACAGGCGTTCCTCGTCGATCGTGATGCAGTGACCGTCCTCGACGACGATCGCGCCGTCGACCACGACCGTGTGCACGCCCCGTCCGTCTGCCGACCACACCAACTGGTTGATGACATTCAGTAGCGGCCGCCACTCGGGCCGGTCGGTGTCGTGCAGGACCACATCGGCACGCTTGGCGACCTCCAACGACCCGATCTGGTCGTCGAGCATCATCGTCCGGGCGCCACCGAGCGTCGCCATCTCGTAGGCCATCTCCGCAGGGAACATCTGCGGATCGGTGCGAGCGTCCTTGAACAGTCCGGCGACGAGATACGTCGCCCGCATGAGGTCGGAATAGTTCGAGGCGTTGTTGCCGTCGGTCCCGATCGAGACGTTGATGCCCTGTTCGACCATCTCCGGGAACTTGCCGACCTGGGTGATGCCATAGCTGACCTTCAGTGCGGTCGTGGGGCAGTGGGCCACACTGACGCCGGTCTCGGCCATCAAGGCGATCTCGGTGTCGTCGACGCGTACGCAGTGGGTGATCGCCACATTGCTGCCGAGCACCCCGATCTCGGCCAGATGGACCATCGGACGCTGCCCGAATTCGGCGATGAAACCGTCGGGGTCGAGCATCGCCGGCGACATGTGGAAGCTCAGTCCGACGTGATGTGCATCTGCAAGTTGTTTCGCCGCCTTCCACAGCGGATCGGAACAGGTCGTGTGGCCGACGAGCGTGCTCCACGCCGAGATCCGCCCGCCGGCATGGCTCCGGTGCTTGGTCAGTTGATCTTCCAGGTGAGCGATCGCCACGTCCGTCGTCTGGCGATAGACGGACGGTTCCGGCGGCAGGTCCCACACCCATTGCCCGACCCGGCCGCGTATGCCGACCTCGACAAGGCCGTCGATCACCTCGTCGAGGAAGCGAATCGTTCCGGCCTCCAGAAACGTCGTTGTTCCGGATCGGAGCATCTCGACGGCGGCAAGTTGCCCAGACACCCGTTCCTCCGGCGCATTGAAGACCGAGTACAGCGGGCAGAGCCATTCGAAGACGTTGGCGACGAACGGCGTGTCGTCCGGGACATAGCCGCGAGTCAGCGGCTCGCCGGTGATGTGGATGTGCGTGTTGACCATGCCTGGCGTCACGACGAAGCGATCGCCGCCGACGGTGCGCGAAGCCGTGTAGTCGCGTTCGATGTCGACGGTCTTGCCGACGGCGACGATCGTGTTGCCGCTGATGGCGACGGCGCCGTTGCGGATGATGTCGCGATCGCGGTTCATCGTCACGACGTACCATCCCTTGATGATCAGGTCGACCGCTGTCGGAATGTGATCGTCGGTCATCGTGGAGCATCCTTGGTCGTGGGGGCGGGGGAATCGTCAGCGAGCCAGTGGGCGACGGGCTCGAGGTCGACGGGTTTGTGGGCGACTGGTTTGTGGGCGACGTAGACCTGGTTGAAACCAATCGGTTCGAGCAGGCGGATCGCTTCGAGGCCGGAGTCGGTGAGCCAGCCGTGTACCTGTTGATGGGTCAGCAGACCGCCGCGTGCGGTGTTCGCCAGCATCGTCAAACCCATCTGCACGCCGAACGGATTGAGTTTGCGGGTGTTGTCGGCAAAGTAGTCGGCGACGATCAGTCGACCGCCCGGTACGAGGGCGTCGACGGCGCGCCGGATCAGGCATTTCGACCGCTCCTCGCCCTCTGTCCTGCAGACGTGTCCGAGGACGACGATGTCATAGTGAGCCGGCTCGATATCGATCGTGTGGAAGTCGCCCGGTCGCAACTCGACCCGTCCTGAGAAGCCCTCGTGGCCGAGAGTTTCGGCTGCCAGTTCGATGATGCCGACCAGATCGTTGACGACTGCCGTCGAACCATTCGACTGTTCGAGCACTGCGATCGCCCACGGCGCCCGCCCGGCCCCGAGGTCCAACACCCGCAGGCCGGGTCGACGTGACCAGCCGATACTGGCGCCGAGGCGGGTGGCCGCTCGACGTTGGGTCGGGAAGGTAGCGGTCACGAGTGGCCCGTAGAACGCGACCGGATCGCGCTCGATCGGTGTCTCCACGGTGCCGCTGCGGATGGTCTGCGCCAGGTGCTCCCAATTCTCCAACGGTCCAGGGGCGACGCGCACGAGGCCGGCCATCGTCGCCGCTCCATCGGAGCAGAGGTAGCGCTCGGCGGTTTCGGTCAGCGCGTAGTCGTCGTCGACCTGGTCGAGGAGGCCGAAGGTGACGAGCGCGTCGAGGAGATGCCTGAGGTGGACGGCGGACACGTTCAGTTGACCGGCAAGTTGCTCGTTGGTGCACCGCCCCAGACGTGCGGTCCCGTCGAAGACTCCGAGGTCGACAGCGGCGACCAGCGCCCAGTAGGAACCGAACCCCTGGATGAGCCCCCATACCGGGGCAGAGGGTGGCGGTTTGTAGTCGCGCCATGGCCTGCCGTTGCGGGCCATCGAATGCGTTTTCTTCAACTCCGGAAAGGGTGAGTCGGCACTCATGGTTCGAGGACGATCTTCCCGAAGAAGTCCGATGTCAGCATCTTCGCTTGGGCTGCAGCGCCGTCCTGCAGGGCGAAGACGCTGTCGATCGGGGCGTGAAATCCTCCGCTGCAATACAGCTCCCAGACCGGAGCGAACTCCTCCGGCCGGTAGGCGTCGGAACCACGGATCTGCAGGCCCATGTGGAACAGCATCGCGAGGGAGGGGATGGTGACGGAATCGCCGGTCGTGTTGCCACAGTTGACCAGCCGGCCGCGATGCTTGAGAGAGAGCAGTGATTGCTCCCACAGCGCCGGCCCAACGTGATCGAACACCATGTCGACCCCGTCGCCTCCCGTCACCTCTCTCGCCCAACCGGCAATGTCGGCATGGCGATTCACGGTGACGTGGTCGGCGCCGATGGCCAGCGCCTGCTTGCACTTGGCCTCGGTGCCGGCCGTTGCCAGCACCGTCGCCCCGGCATATTTGGCGAGCTGGATCGCCGCCGTCGACACGCCGCTACCCGCCGCGTGGATCATCACGGTCTCTCCACGCTGCAGGCCGCCGGTTGCGAACAGCGCATGGTGCGCCGTCATCCAGGCCGACGGAAAGGCGACGGCCTGGTGCCAACCGACGCTGTCCGGGATGCGCTGCACGTGGGTCCCCGGAGCCAGGCAGCGTTCGGCGTAACCGCCGGCGACGGTCCCGCCAATCACCCCGAGATCACCATAGATATCGCCCATACCGGCGAGGCTCGAACCGTCGCCCACCCCGGCGAGTGACGGGTCGATCACCACCCGGTCGCCGACTCCGACGCAGGTCACCTCGGTACCGATCTCGACAACGGTGCCGACGACGTCCATGCCGGCGATGTGCGGAAACGTGAATCCGGGCAGGTGGTACCAGCCGTTGCGCTGCACGATGTCGAGGTGGTTCAGCGCCGTCGCAGCGACCTCGATGACGACATCCCGACGGTCGGGAACCGGATCGGCGACGTCGACATATTCGAGCACCTCCGGTCCGCCGGATTGTCGATACAGCAGTGCTTTCATCGTTTTCGTCCCTCTTCTCCGCCAAACAGTTTTTCGCCGTTCACTTCTCCGCCTTCCACGAGCCGTTGTTGCAGTCTGGGGATCGCAGGTGGTGGTCGGTCGCAGTCTGGTAGGCGACGGCGAGGGCCAGGCAGGTCTCGTCGGCCCCATGCCTGGCGACGATCTGCATGCCGATCGGCAACCTTCCGGCACCGTGGCCGATCGGCACATTGACCGACGGGAAGCCGGTGACGTTCCACAGTGCCATCGTCCTGGCGTGCACGTCCGGCCACGTGGCGGCAACTCCAGCCACATCACCGTACAGGTCGTCGAAGCGCGGGGCCGTCGACACACTGCCGGGGACGACCAAAGCATCGAGGCCGTCGAAGGCCGACACGACGCGCCATGTCAGCCGTTGCCTGGCCTCCATCGCCGCGCGGTAGTCCGAAGCAGCGATTCGATCGCCGACCTCGAGACGCCCACGAAAGGCAGGCGTCAGCAGATCACGCGACACGTCGGCATAGAGTTCGGCGGCTTCGTACATCGTGATCAACCAACTCAGCGGAGCACCATGTTGGGCAACGGTGAGCTCGACGGGCACGATCGTTGCGCCGAGGCGTGCGAGGCAGTCGACGGCGAGTTCGAAAGCCTCAGCGACCTCCTCGGTCAACACCGCCATCAGCCATCCGGTGGGCAGCCCGATTCGAACACCGTGCAAATATGAATCATATGGTTCAACTCCGACGGGCTGTGCGTGGCTTGATTCGGCCGCCGTCATGGCGGCGAAGAGCAGACTCACGTCGGCCGCGGATCTGGCCATCGGTCCTGGCGCATCGAGGCTCGGCGCGAGGCCGAGCAACCCGACGGTCGACAGCCTTCCGAGCGTCGGCTTGAGACCGGTGACTCCGCAGTAACTCGACGGGATCCTGATCGATCCGCCAGTGTCGGTACCGATCGCCAGCGGAGCGAATCGCATCGCCAGCGCTGCGGCAGACCCTGCGGACGAACCGCCCGTTGTATGTGCACGATTCCACGGGTTTCTCACCGTACCGAACGGTGTCGACTCGTCACCGCAACCGAGTTCGAAGGTCGCCGTCTTGCCGATGACGATCGCTCCTGCGCGGTGCACAGCTGCAACGACTGCGGCGTTCTCTGTCGGGACCCTGTCGGTGAGCCACCCTGATCCGCCCGTGGTCGCCAGCCCGGCGGTGTCCAACAGGTCCTTGACGACAATGGGTACGCCGTCGAGCGGACGAGCCGTACCGGACTGCCATCGGTGGGTCGACTCCATCGCCGCCCGGCGCGCTCCGACCTCGTCCATCGCCCACATCGCCCCGACGCCGCCGTCGATGTCGGTGACGCGTGCGAGCAGTGCGTCGATGACGGTACATGGGTTGACGCGCCCCGCACCGTAGGCGTCGATCAATTGACGAGCATCGAACTCGCACAACTCCCCAGACCCAGGAACGACGGTGGCCGGCGGTGGGAACGAGATCGGTCGAGGAGCAGCAGTCGGCGGAATGCGCATCAACGGCCCGACCGCAGCGCAGGCTGCCCTCACCCTCGGTAGCATCGCCAGTAACTCGTACTCGGCCGCCGAGGTCACGAACTGGTGGTCATGTGAGGTCGCGGACGAATGGGCGGGTGAGGGCGTTCGGCCGGCGGCCGCGATGGGCGAAAATCAGCATCGTGGCGATCGCCATGGCGTACGGCAGCGTCGCCAGTAGTTGCGGATTCACTGTGTGGCCGAGCGCAGGGAGTGCGAACCGCAGGGCGTCGAAGAACCCGAAGACAATCGCAGCTCCAACCGTGCCCTTGAGCGTCCAGCCTCCGAGGATGACTGCGGCGAGGGCGATGATCCCACGCCCGGAAACCCCGTCAGCTCCGAACGAACCGACTTGGCCGATCGTCAGGTAGGCACCGGCAATGCCGGCGCACACACCGCAGATGTAGACGGATTGACGACGCCGCTTGTTGACGTCGATTCCGGAGACGTCAGCGGCCTGCGGGTTCTCGCCAACGCTGCGGATCTCCAGCCCCCAGCGGGTGCGATACACCAGCCACCAGGCTGCGGGAACGAGCGGATAGATCAGGTACAGCAGCCAGGTCTGTCCGAACAGAGCGCCTCCGATGAGCGGGATGCGTGAGAGCACAGGGACCCGGATGGTTCCTGCCCGTTCGACGGTGGGGTTGATCTGGGCGTTGAGAAAGGCGGTGAGCCCGACCGCCAGGACATTGAGCGTCAGTCCGACGACGAACTGATTGGAACTCAGACGGTGCGACATGTTGGCCTGCACGATCGAGACCAGGAGACCACCGAGCAGACCCAACAGCAGGCCGATCCATACGTTGTGGCTGAGATAGGAACCGAGGGCGGCGGTGAACGAGCCGGTGAGGATCATTCCCTCGACCGAGATGTTCATCGTGCCGGCCTTCTCGGCGATCCATTCGCCGGTGGCGGCAAAGACCAGCAGTGCAGCGAATCGGACCGTCGAGCCATACATCGTCGACGATGTCAGCACATCACCGATCGCTCCTCCGAAGGCGATCATGCTGCGACTCCGGTTCCTCGTCGGTGATTGCGCAGCGCCTCGAGTGCCGGCGGAACCAAGAGCGAGAGCACGAGCATCGCCTGCACGACATCGGCGATCCGTCGGTCGACGCCTGTCGCTGCAAGAAATCCGGAACCGGTGCGCAGCGCGGCGAAGACGAACGCCATGACGATCGCCAGTCGTGCCCGTTCACGGGCGAGCAGGGCGACGAGCAGACCCTGCCAGCCGATGTTCGAGGACATCGCGCCGGTGAAGCGGTCGCCGGCGATCCCGCCGGTCAGCCAGAGCCCACCGGCGAGCCCTGCGGTGATGCCGGAGATGACGAGCGCTGCACCTCCGAATGCAACGACGGACACCCCGGCGCGCCGTGCGGTTCGTGCGTTGAGGCCGAGCATCCTCAGCCGAAAGCCGATGGTCGTTCGGCTGAGCGTGAACCCGACGATGACGGTGATCGCCAAGGCGATGACCACACCCCAGGTGATCGTGTTACCGAAGAGGTGGATGACCGGCAGATGGCCGCTTGCCGGAAGCGGTTCGCCGTTGTTCGTCCTTGTCTTGTTGACTCGTGCGAGCAGCAGCCACTTCTTCGTCAGGCCGAATGTCGTGATCTGCGAGGCGATGTAGACGAGCAGCAGCGTCGAGATGACCTCCGGCACCTGGCGCGTGAAACGCATCACAGCTGCAAGCGCCGCCCAGAGTCCGCCGACGACGCATGCAGCCAACAGTGAGAGCGTCAACAGCAACGGGCCCGGTAGGTCGACGCGTGTGGCGACGTATGCCGTTGCCGCCGCCCCGAGTAGCAACTGGCCTTCCTGGCCGATGTTGGTGATGCCTGCCTTGGCGGCGACGATCGTGCCCATCGCAACGACCAGCAGCGGCGTCGCCGTCGTGATCGTCAGTCCCCATGCGCCCGGTGAGCGCAGGCTGCCGTCGACCAGCGCGGAGAATACTTTGGCGGCAGATCCGCCGGTCGTCGAAACGAGGATTGCGCAGAGCGAGAGCGAGACGGCGATGCACCCCGCATAGGCGCCCACCATCCAGCCGGTCCTGGCCATCTTGGCGTTGCGACCGCTTGCGTTGCCGACAGCGGACGGTTCGCGTGCGCCGGCCGAGGCGTCGACGGATACTGCACTCATGCAGCCATACCCCCGAGTAGCAAGCCGAGGCGTTCGAGGTCCAAATCTGAACGGCTCATCTCACCGACGATCTTCCCGGCGTGAATGACGCATACCCGGTCTGCCAACGTCAGCACCTCCTCGAGTTCGGTCGAGATCAGCAGAATGCCCACGCCGTCGGCTGCCGCCTGACGAAGGCGCTCGCTCATGTATTCGATTGCGCCGACGTCGAGTCCACGGGTCGGCTGTGCAGCGATGAGGATCTTCGGGTTGGCCGACAGTTCTCGTGCCAGCACGACGCGCTGCTGGTTGCCGCCAGACAGTGAACGCATCGCGGCGTGCGGCGAACGGGCTTGGATGTCGAAGGCC
>JAYTOR010000253.1:0-1979 GCA_043747685.1 Actinomycetota bacterium | reverse complement strand
CAACTCGTTCCGACGCAGGTCTGGATCGGTATTTCCGGGCTCGTGCTGGCGTTCGGCGTGTTGGCGATCGCTGCCGGATGGCGGGTCGGTCGTCCAGTGGTCGAACGTCCGCTGGTGCCGATCGCCAGTTCCGACCTCGTCGTATCGACCGCCAGACTGATGCAGCGGGCCGGACATACGCAGCGTGCCGCCGAGTTGATGCGCTACGAGTTCCACCGTGATCTCTGCGCGGCGTATTCGATCGACGCCACAGCATCGCTCGACGAGTTGGACCGCACGATCTGCACCCGGCTGAGTAACCCTGGACGGCTTGCTCCTCGTCAATTGATCGACGTACTCCGAGCCACCGCCATATCGACCCCGGCTGCGTTGGCAGCACTCTCCAGACAGATCCGCCATCTACGAAATGAGACGCTGTGAGCAACCTCTCTGCCTCCGACACCCCGCTACCCCCGCCGCTGCGAGCGTCAACGCCGCCTTCGTCGGTTCCGGCCCCGTCCGCGGCTGCTGTGTCGACCTCGTACCCCGCATCGGACTCCTCGGCGCGGGCTGCGATCCTGGCGGTGCGAACCGAAGTCGCCAAGGTCGTCGTCGGTCAGGAAGGCGTACTGGCGGGCATCATCGCCGCCATCCTCGTTCGCGGCCACGTGTTGCTCGAAGGTGTGCCTGGCGTCGCCAAGACGCTGCTCGCCAAGACGCTCGCCGCCTCCTTCGATCTGCAATTCACACGCGTGCAGTTCACGCCCGATCTGATGCCGAGCGACATCATCGGCCAGTCGATCTATCAGCCGCAGTCGACCGATGCAGACGGTGCCTTCCGATTCCGGCCTGGGCCGGTCTTCACCAACCTGCTGCTCGCCGACGAGATCAATCGCACGCCGCCGAAGACCCAGGCTGCGTTGTTGGAGGCGATGGAGGAGCACCAGGTGTCGTTCGACGGCGTGACGCGCCCGCTGCCGGAGCCGTTCATCGTCATCGCCACGCAGAACCCGATCGAGTACGAGGGCACCTATCCGCTTCCGGAGGCTCAACTCGACCGTTTCCTCTTCAAACTCAACGTGCCGTACCCGACCGCTCAGCAGGAGCAGGCGATGCTCGCCCGCCATGATGCCGGACTCGATCCGCACGACGTCGTCGCCTCTGGCGTGCGTGCCGTGGCGACGGCGGCCGACCTCATCGCCGCTCGTGCCGAGATCGCCGCAATCCGCGTCGACCCGGCGGTGCAGGCGTACATCGTCGCTCTCGCCAGAGCGACCAGGGAGGTCTCGGCGCTGTCGCTCGGCGTGTCGCCCCGCGGCGCAACGATGTTGCTCCACGCGGCCAAGGCGTGGGCCTGGTTGAGCGGCCGTACGTACGTCACGCCCGACGAGGTCAAGGCGGTCGCCCGCCCCTGCCTGCGTCATCGCATCCAGGTCAGGCCGGAGCTGGAACTCGAAGGCACGACGGCCGACTCGGTCCTCGACGGCCTGCTCGCCACCGTTCCGACGCCGCGCTAGTGCCTGAACGTCTGGACGCCGGTGTGCCGGGTGCTGAGGTGGGTGCCGGCGTGGTCGGCGACGGCGTGGGTGACGGCGCGGCGCATGCAGCGATCGGGGCGGACTTCACCGGGATTCGTGCCGGCGACGTCAGTGGCGATCGCTGATGCCGATTCCGACCAGACGACTGGCGGCGGTGGTCGCCGTGCTCGCACTGATCGCCTTTGCCGTCCCGACCAGCTCGTGGATGCTGCTCTGGTCGTTGAGCAGCCTGGCGCTGGTGCTCTTCCTGCTCGACGTCGCCATCGGCGCTTCACCGAAGCATTCGATCGAAGTCGAGCGGCGGCTTCCTGCCGGCGTGACCGTCGGCGAGACGGTGTCGGTCGAGTGGGTGGTGCGAAACACGACGGGCAGGCCGTTGCGGGTGACTATCGCCGATCAACTGTGGCCGAGCTTCCGACCGACCCGCCGAAGGGTGCGCATGAGCCTCGCTGGTCACGCCCG
>JAYTOR010000252.1:0-7321 GCA_043747685.1 Actinomycetota bacterium | reverse complement strand
CGACGACCGGATCGATCTCCGGAACGCCGACGGCGGCCGGGACCTTCACCGTCACGGACACCGTCACTGATGCGATGACGGCGTCATCGACGAAGACCTACACGGTCACGATCAATCCGGCGCTGAGCGTTGTCTGGCTGCCAACGCTCCCGAACGGAGAGGTCGGGGTGGCGTATGCACCGGCGGCGCCGACAGCGAGCGGCGGAACGACACCGTATACGTGGTCGGCGACGGGCCTGCCTGCCGGTTTGGCGATCACTGCGACGACCGGCGCGATCTCCGGAACGCCGACGGCGGCCGGCTCCTTCACCGTCACAGGCAACGTCACTGATGCGATGACGGCGTCATCGACGAAGACGTACAACTTCACGATCGCACCGCCGCTGACCGTTGCATGGCCGTCGGCGCTGCCGAGCGGGCAGGTCGGTACCGCATACACGCCGGCGACCCCGACTGCAAGCGGTGGCACAACGCCATATACGTGGTCGGCTACCGGTCTTCCGGCAGGTCTGTCGATCAACTCCTCGACCGGCACGATCTCCGGGACCCCGACAGCGGCAGGTACGTCGACCGTCGTCGTCAAGGTGACCGACGCGATGACGGCGACCTCGACCCAGACATACTCGGTCACAGTGACTGCGCCGATCGCCGGCTGCCCAGCGACGATCGCCGGTTGGCAGGGCGAGTATTTCAGCAACATGACGTTGTCAGGCAGGCCAGTCGTGTGTCGTGACGACGAGAGCATCAACTTCGACTGGGGCTCTGGGTCACCAGACCCCGCCGTGCCGGTGGACAACTTCTCGGCTCGTTGGACAAGGACGCAGACCTTCGCCGCCGGTACCTACAACTTCGTCCTCGGCAGCGACGACGGTGGACGGCTGTACATCGACAACGTGTTGGTCATCGACCACTTCGTTGATCAGGCGTACGCGCAGTTCAGCGCTCAGAAGACGTTGAGCCAGGGACCGCACACCATGCGGGTGGAGTACTACGAGCGTGGCGGCTTGGCCAAAGCCACATTGGTGATGACGCTCCTCGACAACGGGGTGACGGCGACGCCCAGCGTGTCGGGAGACCAGACGTTCTTCGGCCAGGAGAACATCACGGTCTCCAGCACGTCGACGATCACAGCGATGAATTTGACGATCAAAGTGGCGCAGACCACCGGGATCACCTTCAACGGCCAATACGAAACGTATGGCAACGGGCTGTTTGTTTCGACGAACAGCACCGCCGGCGGTTTCATCACCTACGCCTTCAACCTCAAGTCCAATCGGTCGGTTGCAGCAGGTTCCGGATTGCTTGCTGCCCAGTTCAACGGCACCGGCACACTCCATCCGACGAGCGGTGATACGTGGACGCTGACGACGACGACGGCCCTGGACACCGTCACCCAGACCGGAACCTTTTGACGAACGATCTAGCGACGCAACCACAGCCTGATCAGCGGATGGCCGATGAAAATCGCGACGGTCGCGCCGAGCGCCAGGTACGGGCCGAATGCCAACTTCGTCTTGATCGCATGACTGCGGCTGATGTGGATGCTCCCGACGATCGCACCGGCGAGAAACCCGAGGAACAGGCCGACCGGCGTGTGCATCGGACCGATCCAGCCGAGGAACAGCCCGAGCATCGCCGCAAGCCGCACATCGCCGTCGCCCATCGAGCCGCGCCAACCGAAATACAACACCATGAAGAACCCGAGCGCGCCGACAGACCCGAACACTGCCCACTCGAGGCGCACCCCCTGGTGTCGCCGCAGTGCCCCGACAACGAGGAACGGCAGTGCCAACGAAGTCATGACGTAGATGATTCGTCGCGGCAGCGTCTGTGTACGAAGGTCGATCACGCTCAGCAAGACGAGCCCGCCGCCGAGCACCAGGAACCCCCCGAGTTCCCAGCGTGGCCCGAAGCGCGCAGCCAGCCCGGCGAACAGGCCGGCTGTCACCAGCTCGATGACCGTCGATGTCACCGGCACGCCGGCGTGACATCGACGGCAGCGCCCCCGTTGCAACAACCACGAAATCACCGGCAGCAACTCGAACCACCGCAATGTTGCGCCGCACGCGTCGCAATGCGAACGCCCTGCGACCGTCGCCTCGCCGGCCGGCAAGCGATCGGCCAGGACCCCGAGATACGAGCCTGCCAACAATCCAAAGATGGCACACGTTGCCTCGAGCACTGCGCAGCAGCATAGGAGACGACATGCAGGTCGACATCGAAGACACAGACAGGATCATCGGCGGACACCACGGATCGAACAGCGGCGCCATCGACTCCGAACTCGTCAGGTCGATGCGCCATGTTGTCGCTCGATTCGGGTCCGACCTGCATCTGACGGTCGGCCGTCCACCGATAATCCGCGTGGACGGTCAGATCGCGGAGATTCCTGGCGAACGTGCACTCGACGCCGAAGCGATCAGCCGCATGGTCCGAACGATGCTCGTCGAGGACCACTGGCACCGGTATCTCGAACGACGCCAGGTCGATTTCTCGATCTCGTTGTCCGGCATCGGTCGCTTTCGGGTCAACGCCTATCATCAACTCGGCTCGCCCGCAGCCGCGCTGCGAAACATTCCCACGATTATCCCGACGGCGGCCGACATCGGAGTATCGGCCGATGTCGAACGGGTCGCGAGGTTCCCGTACGGGCTCGTGTTGTTCGTCGGTCCGACGGGGTCTGGGAAGTCGACCACTCAGGCAGCGCTGATCAACGACGTCAACGCCACGAAGCAGTGCCACATCCTGACAATCGAAGATCCGGTCGAGTTCATCCACGGGCGGGGCCTCGCGCTGATCAACCAACGCGAGGTGGGAACGGACGTGCGCTCGTTCGCCGATGGGTTACGGGCGGCGCTCAGAGAAGATCCCGACGTCATCCTGCTCGGGGAAATGCGCGACGAGGAGTCGATCGCCATCACCCTGACGCTTGCCGAAACGGGACACCTCGTGTTCGCCACCCTCCACACGAACGACGCTCCGCAAGCGATCGACCGGATCATCGATTCGTATCCGTCCGACCGGCGGAATCAAATCCAGACCCAACTGGCCGGGGCGCTGCAGGCTGTGATCAGTCAACGGCTCGTGCCGCGCATCGGGGGTGGCCGGGTGGCGGCGTTCGAGGTGATCATCGCCAACGACGCCATCCGTAACCTGATTCGTGAGGGCAAGACCCGCCAGATACGCAACGTCATTTCGACGGGCCGTGCAGAGGGCATGCGGACGATGGAACAGTCACTCGGCGCACTGGTCGTCGACGGCCAGGTGAACTACCGAGACGCTGTTGCCGTGGCGCAGTACCCCAACGAGATTCCAGATCGACGCTCCAAGCAACGGATGCCGCCGTGACGACGTTCAGGACGTCGTTCTTGGCGTTGGCGGCGTCAACAGGCGAGGAGACGGAAGACGCCCTGGCACCTGCAGTTGTCCGAGCCATGACGCTGGTGGCGAAGGGTCGGAAGCGACCGCCACGGGACTGTTCGTCACCGTTGCCGGAGGTGCCGGCTGGGTTCCGGTCGAGTTGGCGACGACGGCGGAAGCGATGACGGCAAAGGAGGTACCGCCTGCGCTGAGCACGCTCGGTGTCTCCTGCACAGCGCCCTGCACCAGGTTGATCAGTCGCCAATCGAAGCGATTGCCGGTCAGACCGCCAGCGACGCCGCCGACCAACCCCGCCACCGCGCCCGTCGTCGTCGACATATCGGTGAAGGTGACATCCATCGCCATGATCGCCAGGTCGGGGCTCTGCAGATCCCGCGAGGGTGCTTCTACGACCCACTCGGCACTGGCACCCGATGCGCCCAGGGTAATGATCGACGTGGTGTGAGTCCACGCAACCACGCCTGCGCGTCTGTCGGTCAGCGTCATCGAGAACACGAAGAGCAGCCCGACGCTGACCGTCGAGGTGATCGTGTCGCCTGCGCGCACCGGGTACGCATTCGGATCGAGCGCCGTCCACAGGCTGGGAAACGTCTCCGTCCACGCGAAATTGTTCACGGAGCCGTCGGCGTTGCACGATATACCCGTCCCCGCCTGCTCGACGGTGGTTGCCCCGGCGTTCGCGCCGTCGAGTCCGACCCAGATGACCGTCGATCGCCCATCGTTGGGTCCACACTGCACGCTCGGCACGGTCCACGTTCCGGTGACCGACGTGAAGGTGGCTCCCGTCGCCGCATACCCGGCCCACTTGCCACTGTGCATCGGGGGCTTGAGCGAGGCGTCGGCGTTCGAGGATCCTGCACCGATACCGAAGGCGGTGAGCACGACGATGGCCGTCGAATACCGCACCCAAGTTCGAAGCGTGCGGACAGCGGTCGCTCCTCGACCTTTTGGAACAACTGTCACGGGGCCACCTGCACAAGAGAGGGGATGCCGACCTCTGCGGTCGGCAGCACATGTTCGACCGAGGGTGGACGGCCTCGCCGGCGTCATCGCGACGTCGACGTATTGATTGTCCTCAGCAGCAGCCTGTCGGTCACGAGCCAACTGGACCTTTGGGTACAGTCGAATGCACTACTGCCGGACTTCGTACGGTGGTGGACACAGCGCTGAAACATCACAATCTTCGCCGCCGGGCACCCCACGCGCCGCTGTCCGTGATAAGATCTTGCGCAGGGCATTTCGTGGAAGTCCAGCGTGCAGCGGACTGGTGGTACCGGCATGTCTGTGTAGTGCCGCAAGCTGGCTGGGGTGAGGTGCGAAAGGTCGCAACAATGGCGCCGAACACTGGTGCATCGGGGGAAGGACCTGATCGGTTCCAGCTGCTCGTCGACGCGTTAGAGGAATTTGCGATTTTCACGCTCGACCCGTCGGGGATCGTCGTTTCGTGGAATTCCGGCGCGAAGCGGATCAAGGGATTCCAAGCCAACGAGATCATCGGACAGCACTTCTCGACGTTCTACACGGCCGAGGACATCGAGGCCGGCAAGCCCGAACGCGGACTTGCGATATCGAACAGCGACGGTTCGTATCGAGACGAGGGTTGGCGCGTCCGTAAGGATGGCTCGACGTTCTGGGCGAATGTCGTGATCAGCGCCATTCGTGACGGTGGCGGGCAACTCGTCGGGTTTGCCAAGGTGACCCGTGATGAATCCGACCGCAGAGCGGTCCTGGAGGCAGCGCAACGCGCCTCGTGTGAGGCGCTGCGGGCCAATGCCGCCAAGAACGTGTTCCTGTCACGGATGAGCCACGAGTTGCGCACCCCGCTCAATGCGATTCTCGGGTTCGGACAGTTGCTGGAAATGGATGATCTCGGTGCGGAGCAGCGCGACAGCGTCCACCACATCATCACCGCCGGCGACCACCTGCTCGAACTGATCGACGAGGTCCTCGATATCGCCCAGATGGAGAGCGGCGAATTACGACTGTCGTTGGAACCGGTGGACGCGACCGATGTCATGAACGAGGCCATCGCCATGCTCCGGCCGCTCGCTGACCAGCGCGGGATCCGCATCGTCGTCACCGCGCCGGGCCAGCGGGTGTATGTGCAGGCAGATCGCCGGCGCTTCCGACAGGCTCTCGTCAACCTGCTAGCCAACGCCGTGAAGTACAACCGCAGCGAGGGCCGGGTCACCATCGTCAGCGAGTGCCTTCCAGCCGGTCGACTGAGGATGACGTTCACCGATACGGGCCTCGGCATCGCCGAAGGCGACTTGACGAAACTGTTCCAACCATTCGAGCGGCTGTCTGCCGAACGGTCAACCATCGAGGGCACCGGGCTGGGACTCGCGCTGACCAGGAATTTGATGACGGCGATGAACGGCGAAGTCGGCGCGGCGAGTCGCCTCGGCGAGGGCAGTTCCTTCTGGATTGAGTTGGCGACAACGGTGACCCCACCCGGAGACCGACGAAAGAAGGTACGTCCCCCCGTCGACGAATCGAAGCAGGCGTCGACCGAACAGAGAACGATCCTCTACGTGGAGGACAATCTCTCGAACATCATGCTCTTCGAACGACTGATGACCCACCGCCCGTACGTGACCTTGATGGTCGCTCAGCGGGGGCGGCGCGCCTTGGAACTGGCGATCGAGCATCGGCCGGATCTCATACTGGTGGACCTTCATCTGCCGGATATTTCCGGCGAGCAGGTCGTGCTCCGCCTACGGGGCGATCCACTGACGGCCACGACGCCGATCATTGTGCTCAGCGCCGATGCCATCGCCGACAAATCGCGTCAACTGCTGTCACTCGGGGCGACAGCCTTCATGCCCAAGCCGTTCGATATCCCATTGCTGCTCGGCATGATCGACGACCTCAGTACCTGCGGGCAATCCGAGCCCTCCGGGGTCCGTTGGCCGCGGCGCACAGACCGTGACGGCGCAGCGGGCGCGCCTGCGCCGACGACGGCGAGCGGCGAACCGGGACGCCCCGGACGGGCCGCAATCGCTGAATTCGTGCACGACATCAACAACCTGCTCGGCGTGATCTTGACCTACGAATCGTTGCTCTCCGATGCGGCAACGGACTGGACGTCGACCGCCGATCTCGGCGAGATCCATCGTGCTACCGAGCGGGCGATGGAGATGGCGAAATCCCTGTTGAACGACTCGAGCTGGGCGACGGGTATGTCGCCCCCGCCGCCGGCGTAGATGCCCGCTTCGGCCTCGGCGCTACGAAGGGTGAGCGACGGACTGGCCGGGTACCGCCAGCGATTCGTGAGCTCCAGGGACTTCGACGATACGTTCCGGGACGTTGTCGAACTCAGTTCTCAGGGCATTGCTCATGATGCCGTGCATGATGTACATCGTCGTGATGTAGGTGAATTCGAGGATTTCCTCGTCGCTCAGATGTTGCTTCAAGACGTCGAAAATTCCGTCGCTGACCCTGCCGCGGTCGAGTGCCAGTGCATCGGCGTAGGCCATCACTGCACGCTCGATCTCGGTGAACTCGTCGCTCACCTGCCACGACGGGACAGCGGCGATCTTGGCGTCGCTGACTCCCAGTGTGCGTAACGACTTGCAGTGCTGGGAGAAGACGAACTGGCTGGCAATGCTCCATCCGGCACGGGCCTGGCCGAGCTCACGTAGGACGGGGTCGAGCGTGCGGTCGAGTGATCGGTAGACGCCGAACCCCTGCAGTGAATGCTTCAGCACGTCGGGAACGAGGGCGAACACCGGCCACCAGTCGCCAGGCGTGCCGGTGGCGGTGCCCGGTTCGGAAACGGGGTCGCGCTCGCCGAACACGAAGTCGTACGCCTGGATGACGACCGGTGAGGTGGCTTCTGCACGTGAGACCTGACGAAGGCGTGGCATCGGAATCAGTTGTTCGACGCTGCGGCCGAGGATACGGCGGATGCGGAGGTCGAGGATGCGGAGGTCGAGGA
>JAYTOR010000251.1:0-35950 GCA_043747685.1 Actinomycetota bacterium | reverse complement strand
CAACCGTCCGTGCCTGCCAGGGCCACCGGAGCTGCACCCGTGTCGGCGCTGCCGCACGCCATAGCACCTGTTGTCTGCCCGCATTGCCAGGCATCGAATCCCGGCGACGCACTGTTCTGCGAGGTGTGCGGCTACGACTTCACGACCGGGCAGGCACCGCCGGCGGAAGCGCAGCCGATACTGCCCGCTCCGCCTGCCCAGCCGGTCCTCAGCGGCTGGACAGTGGAAGTCACCGCCGACGCCGACTGGTACGAGAGCCAGAAGAACGACGACAGCGACCCGTTCCCGTCGACGCCGACTGTGCGGGTCGTCGAACTTCCACAGCACGTTGCTCTCGTCGGACGGACGAGCAGCAGTCGCAATATCCATCCGGAGATCGACGCCGGCGACGACACTGCTGTGTCGCGACGCCATGCACAATTCGTCCAGCAAGCCGCCGGATGGAGCATCGTCGACCTGCAGTCGACGAACGGTACCCACGTCGCCAAACGCGGCGAGCCGGTGCAGCCGGACTCGCTGGTCGGCGGTGTGCCCGCAGCACTGGACGACGGCGACAGCGTCCTCGTCGGTGTCTGGACGAGGATCACGCTTCACGCACCGGCGTCGTAGTCGATCCTTCGCAGGCAGGAAATGTTGCAGATTCTGCAATTTCGTGACCGCGTCACGTGCCTGCGTCAGAGGAGGCTGTCGAGGTGACCACCCGCTAGCGGAGGGTGGCGCCGAGTTTGGTGGCATTGGCGATGCATCTGGCGCGGACTTCTGCGAGTTCGGTGTCGCTCAGCGTGTGGTCGCTCGACTGCAGACGGACGCGGTAGGCAAGACTCCGTGATCCCTGCGGAACGCCCTGGCCACGATAGACGTCGAACAACGAGACGTCGATGACCAGCTTCGCTGCCGCCTGGCGGATCGATCGTTCCAGTTTCTCCGCGGGAATCGAGTCGGCCATCACGAAGGCGAAGTCGACGTCGCTGGATGGGAAACGACTGACCCCCTTGGCCTGTGGGATCGACGGGACATGTGCCAGCGCAACGGTGAGATCGAGTTCGAAGTAGGCGACACGTTCGGCGACGCCGAACGTGTCGGCGACGTCGGGATGGATCTCGCCGACCATGCCGGCAACGGTGCGGCCGAGGGTCAGCGATGCTGAGCGCGTCGGGTGCATACCGGGCGGAACAACGGCTTGATCGACACGGGCACCGAAGCCGAGCGCTGCCGAGACCTCACGCCAGACAGCGACTGCAGCAGGTGCTTCCCGACCGGCGAGGACGACGCCGACGACTTCGAACTCCGCCGGCAGTTCACCGATCACGCCATCCTGAGAAGCGGCCGGATAGACGTGGCCGATCTCGAAGAAGCTCGCGCCGGCGCGGCGATGCGATTCGTTGAAGGCAATCGATTTCAACAGGCCCGGGCGCAGCGACGGGCGCAGCGTGTCCTCGTCGGCGACCAACGGATTGGCGAGCCTCACGACGTTGGCGGTATCCAATCCGGCGTTGGCGACGTCATCAGCGCTGATGAACGGATTCGGCATCGCCTCGGATAGGCCCAGCCCGAGCAGGACCTGGCGGAGCGCCCGGCGCCGCTGTTGCACTTGGGACAGCCGCCCATGGACGGTCGAATTGGGAACGGTCTTGCCGATGCGGTCGTAGCCGTAGTGCCTGGCGACCTCCTCGATGACGTCGACCTCGAGCGTCGAATCCGGACGCCACGATGGCAGTACCACGACCAGATGCTCTGGCCCGTCGACATCGGTCGTGTCACCGGCCGCCGTCACGGTATAGCCGATGGGATCGAGGAACGCGGCGATGTCGTCACCGGACAGTGCCGTCCCGAGCAGCGCATTGACACGTGTCGGTCGGACGGTGATGGAGCGGCGCTCCGCTGGCAGTGACGCTGCGCGAGCGTCGACGATGCCGGCATGCACGACGAGATCGGGGCACGTCTCGCGCAGCAGCTCGACAAAGCGTGCAGCGGCGCGATCGATGCCGTACGGGTCACGGCCACGTTCGAAACGTGCCGATGCTTCCGAACGAAGGCCGAGCCTGGCGGCCGAGAGGGCGATACCGATCGGTTCGAACCAGGCGTTTTCCAACGCGACCGTGTTCGTCGATTCGCTGATCTCAGAATCCTGGCCGCCCATGATGCCGGCGAGTCCGATCGGACGGTCGGCACCGTCGCAGATCAGCAGGTCGGACGGCGTGAGCTGGCGCTGTTGCCCGTCGAGGGTGGTCAACGATTCACCGTCAGCTGCGACGCGGACGCGAAACCCGCCGCCGTCCAGCGCCGACAGGTCGTATGCGTGGTTCGGCTCGTTGAGTTCGAGCATCACATAGTTCGACGCGTCGACGACGTTGCTGATCGCCCGCATCCCGGCGAATCCCAGCCGGCGTTGCATCCATGTCGGCGACGGCCCGACCGCAACGCCGGAAAGAACGACGGAATGGAAGCGGCCGCAGCGATCGCCGTCGACGATGTCGATCGGCGCAGATCGTGGCGGTCCGTCGATCCTCAACTCGTCCGACGGCGGGGTGAAATCGACGCCGAAGTGCGCAGCGAGGTCGCGGGCGACGCCGAGATGACCCCACGCATCGGGGCGGTTCCGAGTGGCGTCGACGTCGAAGACGACGTCTGATGAGATACCGAGCACCTCCATCACCGGCTCACCGATCGGTGTTCCGGGTGGCAGGATCATGATGCCGGTGGCGTCGTTGCCGAGACCGAGTTCGACGGCAGAACACAGCATGCCTTCCGAGTCGATGCCGAGGATGCCGCGACGCTGGATCTCTCGGCCGTCCGGCATTTTCGTGCCGAGCGTGGCGAGCGGGATCACGTCGTCTGGCGCCATGTTGAACGCGCCGCACCAGACGTGACGCTCGACGCCGTCGCCGGCATCGACGTACACCCGGTGGACCTTGGCGGCGTCAGGATGCGTCTCGGTGCGCAGCACGGTCGCAGTGATGACGCCCGGCACGTCTGCGCCGACATGTTCGATGTCTTCGACTGCAAGGCCGAGTGCGGTCAATGCCGTCGAGATCACCTCGACGTCATCGGGAAGTGCTGCCAGTTCGCGCAGCCACGACATGACGATCTTCATCTGCGCTGCTCCGCCAGCATCAGAACTGCTCCACGAATCGCAGGTCGTCGCTGTACATCACGCGGATGTCGTCGACCCCGTGACGTTCCTTGGCCATGCGGTCGATGCCGAAGCCGAAAGCGAACCCACTCCACTCCTCCGGGTCCAGTCCACCGGCGCGGAGCACATTCGGATGCACCATCCCTGAGCCACCGAGTTCGATCCACGTACCGTCCGGGCGGCGGATATCGAACTCGGCAGACGGCTCGGTGAACGGGAAGAACGACGGCCGCAGGCGCGACGAGAAGCCCTCGCCGAAAAACGCCTTGGTGAAGGCCTCTATGGTTCCAGCGAGATCGGCAAGCGTGACGTGGCGATCGATGACCAATCCTTCTATCTGGTGGAACACGGGCAGATGGGTGGCATCGGGCGTCTCGTTGCGGAACACCCTGCCCGGCATGATCGCGTAGATCGGTGGCGGCCAGTTCTGCATCACGCGAATCTGTACCGGGGACGTGTGCGTGCGCAGCACGGTCGAACCCGGGGTGCCGTAGTCGACGAAGAAGGTGTCGTGCATACTGCGTGCGGGGTGCGACGGCGGCATGTTCAACGCCTCGAAGTTATAGAAGTCGGTCTCGACCTCCGGACCCTCCGCAACCTGGAACCCGAGGCCGGTGAACACGTCTTCGAGCCGCTCCCATGCCTGGGTGACGATGTGGCTGTGGCCGCGAGAAGGACGGGCGATGACTTCCGTGAGGTCGATGCGTTCGGCAGCCAACTGTGCTGTCCTGACAGCAGTGGCGAACTCGGTACGGCGGGCATCGGCCGCCACCTGTGCGGCAGCGATTGCTTCATTGACGACAGCGCCGACGGCCTTGCGTTCGTCGACGGAGGCCAGGCCGCCGAGTCGATTGCGAAATGTTGCCAGCACGCCCTTCTTGCCGATTGTCTCGGCGATGACGTCGGACAACTCGATCGGCGTCGAGACGGCGGCAATTCGGACCAGTGCGTCCGCTTGGGCGGCGCGAATCTCTTCAATCATTCGTTTCGTCTCTCAAACGTGCTGCGTGTGTCGAACATTCGATGCAGCAGCGGGCGCGAGCAGTCTCGGCCCGTTGGCGGCGTCCATTCAAGCCGATTTCGGCTGCGACAACTCGTTTGACCCGCCAACGGCTACGTGGGTCACCGCCGAGGCCGGCTTGAGGTCGAAATGGCGCACCCAGGCAAGCACCACGAAGTACAGCGGAGCGGCGATCAGCAACATCCTCAGCCCGAACGGCGAGGTGATGTGCAGAAATGGCGGCGACTGCTGGCCACGATGGAAGATCAACGTCAGCCAGATCATCGCCCCGAGCCAGGCAACGGTGACAGGCAGGGTGATTTTTCGCCATTGCGCGACCCGCACCGGATGTGGGCACGGAATGTCGGTGAACGAGCACACCGCCAGCACGACAACGGCGACCGCAGCAATCCACGGTCGCGTGCCCAGCAGCAACAGCGTCGGCGCAGCCAGGTTCCACACCGCCGGAAACCCACGGAACCAATGGTCGTCTGTCATCATGTCGGTCCGCGAGAACCAGATCGCCCCGGAGAGCACGACGAGGCCGGTGAGCACAAGAGAGTAGCGGCTCGGGAGCAGATGGAACTCGTGGATGAACGCCGCTGGAATGATCACGCACGTGACAAAATCGATGATCAGGTCCATCACGTAGCCGTCGATCTTCGGGACACGCTCTTTGACGTGGTAGCTGCGGGCGATCGGGCCGTCGATGCCGTCGATGACCTGCGTGGCCCACAGCCACACCATCGCCGAGCGTGGGTGGCCCAGCAGAATGTTGTTCAGCGCCAGCATCCCGACGATCAACCCGCTGGCCGTGAGCAGGTGGATCGCCCAGGCCTGACGTCGTTCAGTGCTGCTGAAGACGACGCAGTCGCTTGCCCCCTGTTGCGGCGTGGCTGACGTGGTCATCGGCGCATAGTAGTAGCAGCGGAGCTGGGGCCGACGTTCTTCGGATCGTTCATCGTGGACTCCGGGGGCTGATTCATCGTGGATTCAGCAGACGTTGTTGCCGAGCGATTTCAAAGCACAGCACGGTGGTCGCCATGGCAACATTGAGACTCTCCGATTGTCCATATTGGGGTATCGTCACCCAGGCGTCCACGGATGAATCTTCGCTGATGCCGCGTGCCTCGTTGCCCATTAGCAACGCCGTGCGGCCGGTCATATCCGTGTCGTACATCGATGTTCCTTCGTGCGATGACGTTGCGAGGATCGTCAAGCCGCACGCCTTGACGGCTGCGAGCTCGATTCCGGTCACCACCGGTATGTGGAAGAGTGCACCGGCCGAGGCGCGAATCACTTTCGGGTTGAAGACATCGACGGACTCTCCGCAGAGCACGACGGCGTCGGCGCCGGCGGCCTCAGCTGATCGGACCATGGTGCCGGCGTTGCCAGGATCACCGATGCTGTCGCCGACGAGCACGAAGCCGGCATCGTCGAGTAAGTCCGGGTTGCTGCGGCGCATCTCGACGAGTCCGAGCAACGGCTGCGGATGTTCCGTCGTCGCCACGCGCTCGAGTACACCCGCTGCCAGGTCGTGCACTGCACTGCTCACGTCGAGCGGAGTTCCACCCGGCCCGACGTACTGCTCGACGATCATCCATCCGGCATGCGCAGCTTCTGACAACAGAACGGCACCTTCGACGACGAACAGACCGGCGTCATGACGCGCGCTGCGGCGCCCGAGCAGGCGCCGCAGTTGCTGAATCTTCGGGTTGGTAAACCCGATCGTGCTCAGGCGAGCGCGCCCTTTGCTGCAGCGACGATCGAGCCGAATGCTGCCGGGTCACTGACGGCCAGTTCGGAAAGGATCTTGCGATCGACTTCGATGCCGGCGGCGTTGAGGCCGGCAATGAACCGGCTGTAGGACAGGTCGTGCAGGCGGCAACCAGCGTTGATTCGCTGAATCCACAGACGGCGGAACTCGCCCTTCTTGGCCCGGCGATCGCGAAACGCGTACTGACCGGATTTCATCACCTGCTCGTTGGCGGCGCGGAAGGACCGGCTCTTGTTGCCGTAGTACCCCTTCGCCCGCTCGAGTGTCTGCTTGCGGTGCTTCTTGGCGCCAACCGCTCTCTTCACGCGTGCCATTACTTTTCTCCTTGTTCTCGAACTACGTGTCTCAACTGAATGCGCCGCAACGAATGTGCGGACGCCGAACTCTCGGCCTAGCGCTCTGCCAGCAGGCGCTTGATGCGCTTGACGTCGCCGCTGTGGACGTCGACCATGCCATCGAGGCGGCGGGTCCGAGTGGAGGACTTCTTCTCGAACAGGTGCTGGCGGTTCTGCTGCAAACGGCGCAACTTGCCGGTACCGGTCTTGGTGAACCGCTTGGCGGTCGTCTTCGACGTTTTCATCTTGGGCATTGGTGAATCACCTTTAGTGCGATGACGATCCGGGTGACCGTCACAGGTTTGGAAATCGATAGTGAAGAATTGGCTGGCGGGTTCAGCCGCCAGCAGGTGCCTCTGGTGTAGTAATCGCCGCAGTCTCGACCTCACCAGCGGGAAGTGCTGTCTCGGTAGCCGGCACTGCAGCGGCAGGTCCTGTGGCCACAGCAGTTTCGGAGATTGCCCCGGCCGCTTTTGCGGTATCGGCCGGGGCCGCAGCCGCAAGTGCGGTGGCAACGGCTTTTGCGTTGTCGTTCTTCGGAGTGCTCGGTGCTGAACTCGGCTTCTTGACCGGCGGAGCGGCCTTTTTGTCCGGAGCCAGCACCATCGTCATGTTGCGGCCGTCGAGGCGAGGATGGGCCTCGACCTTGCCGACCTCACCGATTTGTTCTTCGACGTGCTTCAGGACCCTGGCACCGAGTTCCGGGTGGGCCATTTCGCGGCCTCGGAACTGCAGTGTCACCTTGACCTTGTGGCCTTCGTTGAGGAAATCGAGGATGTGGCGCAACTTGGTGTCGAAGTCGCCGGTCCCGATCTTCGGGCGGAACTTGACCTCCTTGATGGAGATGTGCGTCGCTTTCTTCCGGGACTCTTTGGCTTTCTGCGATTCCTCGTAGCGGTATTTGCCATAGTCCATTACCCGACAGACGGGTGGATTGGCCAGTGGTGCTACCTCGACGAGGTCGAGATCGACTTGCCGGGCCAAGCTGAGTGCTTCGGGGAGCGTCTTGATTCCCAACTGGGAACCATCCGGACCGATGACTCGAACCTCACGAGCACGGATGCGCTCGTTGTACCTCGGCTCGCTTGCCGTCGGCGTTGCTATGACTGATCACTCCTGCGCAATGGGTCTCCTCCCACGTAACGGATACTGGTCTCGCCGTTTCAAAGCCGAGCCGGTACGCCGAACGTCGCCCCGAAATTCGGGAGGAGCGCCAGAATATTGGCGGATCGACCCGGCGCACACGATGTTGCTGATCTGCACGCAGATCGTCGGTGGCCGGGTGGGGGAATTCGTCAGAGTGACGTATGCCCCGCTTTGAGTCAGTTGTAGGGCGCTAGGTTATCGCCTGTGAGCAGCGATCACGCACCAGACAACGACAGCATCCAGGACGAAGACCAGATTGACGCGCCGGAGAACCGCACAGGCGGTGGCACAATCTATGCCGATATCGACCTCCCAGGGTATGGCAACGAAAGTGATCTGCCGGACGAACTCCTCGCTCAGGCCGCCGAGGTCGAGGCGGAGATGAAAGAAGCCCGTGCCCGCCTCGCCGAGGTGCCACCGGAGGTCGTGATCATCAACCACGCCATGGGCTTGTACGAGTTGGCCGCCATCCATCTCTCCAGCCAGCCGTCCCGGTTGCCGGAAGCTGCCTTGTCGATCGACGCCTTCGCCTGTCTTGTCGAGGGCCTACACGGCAGGTTGGGTGCGGAGGAAGCAACGCTCCAGGACGCCCTCAGCCAGATCCGCCTGGCATTCGTACAGATCAAAGGCAAGCCGACCGCCTGAACTGTGCACGGCCTACATCGCCGGTTTGAAGCGGCCGAACCGAGCTCGTGTGACCCTCCCACCGACGACCGTGACACCCTCGGATCGCAGCCGGGCTGCCTGTTGCACTTCGTTGCCTGGAACCAGGCGACCGGTGCTGTTGACCACGCGCCACCACGGCAGCGCTTCGTTGGTCGAGGCGAGGAGATGGCCGACGGCTCTCGACCGGCCGTGGAAGCCGGCGTCATCGGCGATGTCTCCGTAACTCACGACCTCACCCGGTCGCAGCGAACGGATCACGTCGATGAGGTGCTCTTCCATCTCGGCCATTGCCACCAATGCTGTCATGGTCCGATCTGGAGGTCCGTCAGACGGCGATGATCGGCACGATTGCTGTCGCTTCGTAACGGCCGAGCTTGCTCAACAGCACGAATGAGACGTCGGTGCCTTCTTCGATGGTACGGGTGCCGTCGGCGATCTGTGTGCAGTGGAACGGCACGACGACATCGTCGTCACGGGTGATCGTGCCGAGGCCACGCGCCTCGTCGAACCAGGTCACGTTGCCGTGCATCGTCAGGCGACGATCTTGCTGATCGGGATTTCCAACAGGTCGGTGGCTCCCGCATCCATCAGCGCCGGGATCAACGTGTTGATCGTCCGTTTCTCGACGACCGATTCGACGGCAAATCCTCCGTTGGCCAGCGAGCTGATAGTCGGTGACTTCGCCGACGGCAGCACGTCGAGGACTGCCTGGCGATGATCGGCGTCGACGTTGAGCTTGATCAATACCTTGCCTCGGGCTTCGAGGGTGCCATTGAGGAGCAGCATCAACTGTGCCATGGCGTGGCGCTTCTGCGGATCGTTGTAGGCGTCCGGATTGGCGATCGCCTCCGTGTAGCTCGTGAGGATCGTGTCGATGATCCGCAGTCCGGCGGCGCGCAATGCCCTGCCGGTCTCGGTGATCTCCACGACGCAGTCAGCGATCTCGGGGATCTTCGCCTCCGTCGCCCCGTAGCTCAGGCGCACTTCCGCTGGAACGTTTCGTGACTCGAAGAACCGCTTCGTCAAACCGAGATATTCGGTCGACACCCGCACGCCGGCAGGAAAATCCTCGATCCGCTGAACGGGACTGTCTCCGGCAACGGCGACTACGACGCGAATCGGGCTGTTGGTAGCCTTCGAATACTGCAGCTCTCCGAGGCTGACGACATCGCTCTGGGTCTCCTCGATCCAGTCGCGACCGGTGATCCCGAAGTCGAACAGGCCCTCGGCCACGTAGCTCGGGATCTCTTGCGGGCGCAGGATGCGGACCTCGGCGATGCGCGGATCGTCGACCGTCGCCCGGTAGTCGACCGCCGAACTGCGACGGACCGTGAGGTCGGCAGACTCGAACAGTTGCAGCGTCGCCGCCTCGAGGGAACCCTTTGGCAAGACGACTCGTAACACGCTGATCGAGTGTACGGACGGAAACGGCGCGTCGGTGAGCAGTCAATGAGCGGTCAACGAGCCGTCGATGAGCCCGTCAGTGAGCGGTCGGCGCGTCGGCGAGGAGACGGATGGCGTGCGGCAACACGTCGATGATCGCATTGAGTTGTTCGACGCAGCCCTTCGGGGAACCGGGGGTGTTGCAGATGACCGCCTGGCCGCGGATGCCGACAACGCCACGCGACAGGCGTCCCAACGGGCTGACCAGACGCATCGCCTCGGCCAATCCCGGCGCTTCGCGTTCGATGATCTGCTTCGTGCCCTCCGGCGTCTGATCGCGTGGGGCGAACCCCGTGCCACCGGTACTGACGATCACGCCGGAAAAGCCGTCGCTCAATTCGATGAGCACGGCTGCGACGTTGTCGGTGCCATCGGCGATGACGCGCTGGTCGTCGACGGTGAATCCGGCATCGGTCAGTGCACCGACGAGCGCAGCGCCGGACGCATCCTGGCGAGTTCCGGCGATGACACCATCCGACACCGTCACGACCTTGGCGTGCAATCCTGCACCGGGCAGATCACCCTGACCCCGTTCGCCGGGGCCCGAAGCGTGACCGTGGGCACCATCACGATCGTGCGCAATCGGCGCCGGCGGTTCCGCATCCTGCGGATCGGCTGGACGGTCCGACTCGCGCTCCCATCCGGTACTGCCGCTCGTCTGCAGACCGCTGATCAGTGGCACCACCCGGCTGTGGTCTGACCGCTCCGACCGCTCCGACCGCTCGGTCCCCTCTGACCGCTCTGTCCCCTCCGACCGCTCTGTCCCGGCACCGGATACCGGTGATGCGGTTGCCGGTGATTCGCCTGACGGGCCCCTGTCGGTCATGCATCCCGACGGTAGCGGAGAATTGTCATCCCATCGGTCCCGACGTCGATCGGCAGGAGCCGCGCCCCGTCGCCGTAGGGCCGCCACGGGGACGGAGGCCGTTCGAGCGGTTCCCAGCCCAACGGAAAACTGTGCTCGATCGACTCGGCTGCTGTCAGCGTGCAAACGCTGTAGACGAGGACGCCGCCCGGCCTGACGAGCGTCGCAGCAGCATCGATCATCTGTTGCTGGAGGACGGCCAATTCCGTCACGTCGCCCGGCTGCAGTCGCCATCTGGCGTCTGCCCTGCGTCGCAATACGCCGAGACCGGAGCAGGGGGCATCGAGCAGCACGCGGTCGAACGACTGAGCACCGAACGAAGGGTTGCGAGCGTCACAGACGACGACGGGAATATGTCGGCCGGTCCGCCTGGCATTGCCGACGACGAGCCCGGCGCGACGCGGCTGCAGGTCGGCCGCAATCACCGAAGCACCAGTTGCCGCCATGGTCGTCGCCTTGCCTCCGGGGGCAGCGCACAGATCGAGGATCAGTTCGCCTGGCTCGGCTTCGACGAGTTCACCGACCCACTGTGATGCCTCGTCCTGCGTGTAACCGTCAGCACGCACCGAGACCGTCGCCGGCTCGTTCATCATCGCCAGCACCGCCGAGGCGTCACCTGCACCGAGTTCGTCCGTCAGACGATCGACGATCCAGTCCGGATAGCTCAGTTCGGTCGCTGCATTCGGCCAGTTGATCGGCGAGCCGGCCACCCGGCGGAGGATGGCGTTGATGAACCCGCGGCTGCGCTGTGGTGCGAGGTCGACGGTGGCGTTGACTGCGGCGTGCGGCGCGACATCGCCGAAGACGATCTGGTAGGCACCGAGGCGCAGCAGCGTCCGCAACTCAGGCGGCGGCGCCTTGAGGACGAAGCGGTCGACGGCAAAGTCACAGGCCCTGCGCATCCGCGTGGTGCCGTAGACGAGGTCGGTGGCAAAACCGCGGTCGCGCTGTTCGAGCCCCGATTCGTCGAGCATCGGCCCGAGGACGAGGTTGGCGTATGCGCCGTCCTGCTCGATGCGTTGCAGCGCACGGTAGGCCAGTCCTCTCGCGGTCCTGTCTGTCCGTTGGTTCATTGGCCGAACACGGCCCCATCAGCGCGGGCCCCATTGGCCCAATCCCTGGCCAGCATCGCTGACTTGCCCTCCGGTTGCACCGTTAGCAACCGCAGCATTCCCGATCCGGTGACGACATCGACGCCGCTGATCGCGCCGGGCCCCGATGCAGAAACAGCCGGCACCGACGCCGTCGTCGGTGGGCCGTTCGTCAACGTTTCGTCGTCGAACGGTTCGGCCACGACGACTCGGATACGTTTGCCCCGCAGCATCGTCCATGCTCCGCCGACTCGGACGAGTCGATCGATTTCCGGCGCTGATCGAGACCAGTCGATGCGCAGTTCGAACACGTCGACCTTCGCCGCGTATGTCGCTTCGCCCGTTTGCGGCTGCGGTTCGCCGAGGCCGTCCTGCAGGCAGCGCAGCAGCTGCTCGGTTCCTGCGTCGACCAGCGCAGTGCGCAAACTGGCGAGCGTCGCCCGTTCCGCAATCGGAACGACGACACGGTCGAACACCGGTCCGGTATCGAGACCTTCTTCGATCCGCATCAGGCATGTTCCAGTTTCGGTGTCGCCGGCAAGCAGCGCCCGCTCGACCGGCGCCGCACCCCGCCAGCGAGGCAGCAACGAGAAATGGATGTTGATCATCGGGACACGCTCGAGCACCGGGCGGCGGAGCAGTCGTCCGTAGGCGACGACCACGGCGAGATCGACGCCGGCATCCAGAACGTCATCGACAACGTGGCTGACCGGAACACCACGCGATCGTGCAGCCGCAGCGACCGGGCTCGGTGACGTGGCACCGCCCCGTCCGCGCTTGGCGTCAGCGCGTGTGACGACCAGCGGGACGTCGAAGCCGGCGTCCAGCAGCGCCAACAACGGCGGTACGGCCATGTCCGGAGTGCCGAAGTAGGCGAGCCGCCGCGGCTTCGAAGGCGCGACGGCGAGCTCGCTCAACGGAGCTTCAACCGTCGTTTCTCTTTCGGAGCCGGCGTCGCCGGTGCAGCGAGCAGCCGCCGGTATTCCGTCAACGCTTCCTTGCGCTGGTCCGGCAGCATCCTGTCGAACATCAACACACCGTGGAGGTGGTCGAGTTCGTGCTGGAACAGCCGCGCTTGGAGTTCGTCTGCCTCGATCTCGACCTCGTTGCCATCGAGATCCCACCCGTGCATCAATACCTGCTTCGGCCGGAGCATCTCGACGTACAGGTTGGGGATGCTGAGACAGCCCTCTTCGTAGACCCATTCGCCGGAGCTCTCTTTGATCGTCGGGTTGACGATCGTCGCCGGGCCGTCGCCGACGTCATAGACGAACAACTGCTTTTGGATCCCGATCTGCGGCGCCGCAAGTCCGAGGCCGGGAGCGTCATACATGACGGTGAGCATCTCGTCGGCGAGGCGGACGAGCTTGCCGTCGATTTCTTTGACTTCGAGCGCCGCCGTTTTGAGCACCGGGTCGCCATAGGTGCGGATCTCGAGGGCCATACCTGTAAGGCTACCGAGCTGACATGACCGACTCCCACTACTTCGATGCCAAGCCGGCCGTCCCGTCGCAGCGCCGTTCGATCGAGGTCGCGCTGCCCGACATCTCCTTCACGCTGATCACCGACAGCGGAGTGTTCAGCCGTGAGCACCTTGATGCCGGTACGAAACTGCTGCTCGTCGAGGTGCCAGATCCACCGGTATCCGGCCATCTGCTCGACCTCGGCTGCGGGGCGGGCGCGATCGCCATCGCCCTCGCCCGACGCTCCCCTGCCTCGACGGTCTGGGCAGTCGACGTCAATGAGCGAGCAGTTGCACTGACCGACGAGAACAGCATCACCAACGGCTGTATCAACGTACGGGCCGTACTTCCCGACGACGTGCCGGAGGACGTGCGTTTCGGGGCGATCTGGTCGAACCCACCGATCCGCATCGGCAAGGCAGCGCTGCACGCCATGCTGATGCGGTGGCTCGATCTGCTGACTGACGATGGCTATGCAGTGCTCGTCGTGCAGCGCCATCTGGGGGCAGACTCCCTGGCTGCATGGTTGGGCGAACAGGGTTTCGTCGTCAGCCGGCTACGTGCCAGAGCCGGATACCGGCTGCTACGCGTCGCTCGGAACCGCGTCGAACTTTCACCGAATCGAGACGATTCCGCAGGAGTTGATGGCTGCAACCGTGGAACACTGGCGCCGTGAGCAGCACGACCCTGTGGTATCTCTCTCGGTCATCCGGGATCGTCGCCACCGTACTCGCCGTGCTGGCATTGATCTGGGGGCTGCTGTTCTCTTCACGCGAGACCGGGAATCGTCTCCGACCAGCATGGTGGCTCGACCTGCACAACTGGCTCGGTGGACTCACACTTGCCTTCACCATCGTCCACGTCATCACGATCTTCGCCGACAGCGATGCAGGTATCGGTATCGCCCAGGTGTTCATTCCCGGCACCGCATCGCGTAGTACCTGGGCTGTGACGTGGGGCGTGTTGGCGATGTACCTTTTCGCCATCGTCACCCTGACCAGTGTGGGCAGAGTCAAGAGAAAGCTGCCACGGCGAGTGTGGCACTGGATCCACCTGACCTCGGTCGGTGCCGTGGTCATCACCGGGTTGCACGCCTACCAGGTCGGCACGGATCGTGACGCCGTCGTCTTCAAAGCTGGGCTGGTCGTCTTCGCAGGTGCAGCGATGTACCCTGCGGCGATACGAGTCATCGGGCTGGTGACCCGGAAGTAGTGCAGTGGCAGCAGGGCGACGCGGAGGTATGAATTCTTTCCGAACTCATACGATCGTCTTGCGGTGCTCCTACTGGGCAGCGCCTGAATGGCCTTCATGACGAGTCCCCCGCCGATCGATCCGCTGATCGCCGATCGCCTTGCCCGCCTGCAGCAGCGCAATGCTCCGAGGACCGCGCAGAACACGACGAGCGTCGCTGCGGCGGGCGCCAGAACTCGAACGACGCCAGCGAAGTCCCGTCGACGCCACGCCGCTGGCAAGAGTCGTGTGGCAGCATTGCTGCTCAGCTGCACCACCACGGGCGGACTCACTGCGCTGTTGAGCTATGTGAACCACGCAGACGCCAGCGCGTCCCAGGCCTCGGCAACGGTCAACACGGTGAACGCGATCGGATCTGGCGTCTCGACGACGGCAGCGACCGTCAACTCGCAGGTCCCTGCGACCGCTGCAACGACCACGGGGTCGTCGGCCGGAAACACTGCTGCTGGGGTCGCCACGAGCGGATCGACAGCAGCAGCAGTGGGCAGCGCCTCGGCGGGAGGCACGTTCACCGGGGATGTGGCGCCGAATCGTTACGGCAATGTGCAGGTGCAGATCAGCGTGGTCAACGGCACGATCACCGAATCCACAGCCGTTCAGACACCGACGAACGATCGTCGAAGCGTCAGCATCAACAACCGTGCGGTACCGAGCCTCAATACGGAAACGACGCAGGCGCAGAGCGCCAAGATCCAAGCAATCTCCGGCGCGACGTATACATCGAACGGCTACGAACAATCGTTGCAGTCGGCCATCGATCAAGCGGTGACCGCCGGCGCGCTTGCTCGCTGAACAGCAATTGCGAGAACAACAGGCTTCGGCATCGATCGCCGTCTCGTCAGATTCGCGGCGGGTCGACCTCGACACGAATCCTCGATTTCGCTGGTCGAGGTTGCTCGCCGAGCGCGTCTGCGAGCTCGTCCGGCGTCGAAGCCCTGATCAGGAATCGACCGCCAGCTGGCCCATTCACCTGCACGCGCCCGTCCGACTGGAGCCCGCAGGCGAACTCCTCGACACCGGTACCGCTGATCATCGCCAGGGACATGAACGGCGGGAAACCCAGCAGTTCTCTGGTGTGCAGCTCCGGTCCGAGCAGCGAGACAGGGTTGGCCTGCACCAACGCATCGTTGATCGGATGCAGGGGATCACGCGTCTGTAGCAATACACGCCCTCCTCCGGAACGCTGACCAACGAGCCGTGCGGCGCGGACGACCATCGCCACTGCCTGATCGACGGCCCGATAGCGCGCTGAGAGCAACTCGCTGTCGAAGTCGAGAAAGGCGACGACGTTCGCCACGCGGACCCGGTGGAGCACCGCCTCCGTCCCGACGAATACACCGACCGCTGGATCGACGTGGAGGTCGATGTCGGTCGCTCCGGTGATCTCGACTGCCGGACGGCCTGCTGCCGCCTCGAGTTCCTCACGAAGCCGTGTCACTCCTGGCCGCAGGACCGCCAGCCCGCCGGCACCGCAGTGCTGGCAGACGACCGGGCGTTCGGTGGCACAAAGCGGACAGACGAGCACGCCGTCGGCTCGTTGGTTCACGGCAGCGCCGCAGTGTTCACAGACCGTCAATTGCCGACACGTCCGGCAGGCGAGCCGCTTGGCCCGCCCTGTGGTGTTGAGTACGCAGACGACTCGTTTGGTCGGGTCGCGGAGCGCGGCGATCAGCCGCGGCGTGACGAGCGACGTGACCCATGGTTCCTCCGCCGAACGGTCGACCGCTTCGACGATCGGCCAGCCGCCTCGCTCTTCCTGGCGCGATGGCGCGAGGATGCGGTCACCTGCCCACGTGATGGCGTTCGGGCTCGGTGACGGCGAAACGAGTAGGCAGGGGATGCCGAGACGGTGTGCCCGCTCGATCGCCACGTCGCGGGCATGCCACGTCGGATTGCGTTCCTCCTGCAGGGCTTCGTCGTGTTCATCGAGCACGACGATCGATCGCAGCCCTGGCACAGTCGCCAGCACCGCACTGCGTGCTCCGATGACCAGGTCGACGCCGGACGCCGCAGCCGACCAGTCTCGGCCGGCGAGCGCCGGCACGACGCCGAGACCACGGAGCCGGCCCCCCACCCGCCGCGCCATGTCGATGCTCGGTGTCACGACCAGACTCGGTCCGATCGACAACGCTGTTGCTACGACGTCGATGTAGTCGTTCGTCGGCGTCACGCGCAGTACCCCTCCGCCACACTGCAGGAGCGCGACTGCATGGCGATCGGTTGCCACCCCGTCGTAGGCGCCGTGCCTGGCGATTCCCAGCGCCGACACCGCTCGTGGCGGCGAGGCGGCCGTCAACACTGAACGCCAGCGGCCCGCCCACCGATGGGCTGCCCAGCCTGCCAACTCGACGACGTCGGAGTCCGGTCCGAGACCGGTCAGCTTGGCGATGGGCTTCAGCTTGTCGACGGCCGGGGCTCCTGCCTGACGCCCGAGCCCACCATCGAACAACTCGACGACCCAACCTCCTACCCGCCGCCCCGCGAGGTCGATCCGCACCATGCTGCCGATCCGTACACGAGCATCCATCGCCGCCGGCACGACATAGTCGAACTGCTTCTCCAGTCCACTGACGTCGGGGAGTACTCGAGCGATCCTCACGGTGCCAGACCGTATCGGCGAACCACGACCGGTCTCACAGGGTGCTGAATTTCACCGGGCTGCTCGACGCAGCTCCTCACCAACTGGCCGTTTGCAGACATCGACCGGCCGGGACCCGATTTTCGCATCCTGTTATCGTCTGACGCAGTCACCGAGAAGGATCCACGTGTCAGTCGAAGAACCCGCCGCCAGCCACGGCACGCACCCGCAGACAGCAGCGATACGACGCCGATCCGACGCAGTCAAGGCGCGGACCGGGCGGATCATGAAGAATCGCGAACTGTCGTTCATGAAAGCGGTGATCGGCAGATTCTTCGAGATCAGCGGAACCCGGCAGGCGATGCTCGTTGCCTTCAACATGTTCATCGGTTTCTTCCCGCTCGTGATCCTCGGGCTCGCACTGGTCGCCAGACGCCACCCGCTGCTGTCGATCGGCGAGCGGATCGTGCGGATGGTCGGCCTGCACGCGGAAGCCGCCGACATCGTGCGCCATGCGTTTCCGGCGACGGACAGGGTGCTCTTGGGTGCCTCGCTGATCACCGTGCTGTCGCTGCTGCTCAGCGGGGTCGACGTCGCCGGCGGTGTCAGCGAGGCGTTCAGCAGGGCGTGGAACGTGCCGGCGCGTACAGGCTGGGCATCATCGGTTCGCGGCATGGCATGGTTCGCGCTGGTGATGCTGCAGTTCTCGGTCATCGTCGTCGTGACGCGCAGTGGTGGCCGTTCTGCGCTGCTGCAGCACCTCGTCGGCATTCCGTTGGTGCTCGCCGCTGTCTACTGGTTCTGGCTGATGACGCCGCGCCTGCTGCTCAACAAGCCGCTGCACAACGGTGATCTGCGGGCAGGGGCGCTCGTCGGTGTCGGTGGCACGGCGCTGCTCGGGCTGTTCACGCAGTTCGTTCTGCCGAGTTGGTTCGATTCGTATGCCAGCGGTTTCGGCGGTGTCGGCGTCGCCTTCGCAGTTGCATCGTTTCTCTACGTTGTCGGGATCGTGTGGATCCTGATCGTCGTCATCGGCGCGGTGATCTGGGAGCGCAACGCTCCGCTCGACGACGTCGTCGAGTTCACGACCGCCGTCACTGACGAAGAGACCGACGAGCAATTCTTCGGCGGTTTCGTCAACGATGGCGGTGGCAGCAGCTCGTCATCTGCGTGACGCTCTGTGCCGGCAGTTCAGACGAGGTTTGCCTTGAACTCATCGAGCCGGCTCGTCGATTCCCATGTGAAGTCCGGCAGTGCACGACCGAAGTGGCCGTATGCGGCGGTCTTGCGGTAGATCGGACGGCGCAGGTCGAGGGCGCGGAGGATGGCGGCTGGGCGCAGATCGAACGTCGCCCGGACCGCTTCGACGATCTTGTCGTTGTCGATCGTCTCGGTCCCGAAGGTTTCGACGAGGATGCTGATCGGATGGGCGACGCCGATGGCGTAGGCGACCTGCACTTCGCAACGCGTGGCAGCACCCGAAGCGACGACATGCTTGGCGACCCAACGAGCGGCGTAGGCAGCCGATCGGTCGACCTTGGAGGGATCCTTGCCGGAGAACGCACCGCCACCGTGGCGGCCCATGCCGCCGTAGGTGTCGACGATGATCTTGCGGCCGGTCAAGCCGGTGTCGGCATGCGGTCCACCGAGTTCGAACGTACCTGTCGGGTTGACATAGACGGTGTAGTCGTCATCGGCGAACTGCGCCGGAATCATTGGTTGGATGACGTTCTCGATGAGGTCGGGACGGATGATCGTGTCACGATCGATGCCAGGAGCATGCTGCGACGAGATGAGGACCGCGCGCAGGCGTGTTGGCTTGCCGTTCTCGTAGTCGAAGGTGACCTGCGTCTTGCCATCGGGGCGCAGGTAGGGAACCACATCGGCCTTGCGGACTTCGCTGAGGCGCTCGGCGAGGCGGTGTGCCAACCAGATCGGCAGCGGCATGAGGTCAGCCGTCTCGTCGCAGGCGTACCCGAACATCATGCCCTGGTCGCCTGCGCCCTGGTTGTTGAGCAGGTCTTCGCCGCTCTTGCCGCTGCGGGTCTCTTCGGACGAATCGACGCCCTGGGCGATATCGGGGCTCTGCTCGTCGATCGAGACGATGACGCCACACGTGTTGCCGTCGAAGCCGAACAGGGCATTGTCGTAGCCGATGTCCTTGATGACCTGGCGGGCGATTTTCGGGATGTCGACGTAGGCCGTCGTCGTGATCTCGCCGGCGATGACGCAGAGACCGGTGGTCAAGAGTGTCTCGCAGGCAACGCGGCCCGCTGGATCCTCGGTCAAGATGGCGTCGAGGACGGCATCGGAGACCTGATCGGCCATCTTGTCCGGGTGACCTTCGGTGACGGACTCCGAAGTGAAGGTCCAGTGGCTCACGGCATTGCTCCTAGAAGGTGTATTCGGTACGGGGTGGTGGGTGAGAGATCTCAGAGAGGTGAAAATTGGCGAACGAAAAGCGCCCGGGCGATCGTTGCGATCGGCCGGGCGCGAGTCAGCATCAAGCTGTCAGACTTCGGTGTCCTCGGCCACGACATCGTCGACCGGCACCGCCACGGCGTACGGCACCGATGTAATCTTGTCGGCAGCGATCTCCTCGAAACCGATCGACAGCGGCTTGCGTGCAATCGAACTGACCTGCGGCGGCACCAACGAACCCTGTCCCTCGCCGAGGTGACTGAAATACGAGTTGATCTGACGGGCACGTTTTGCGGCGAGCGTCACCAAGCTGAACTTCGAGTCGACGCGATCGAGCAATTCCTCGATCGGCGGGTAAATCATCGAGTCGTGGGCATGAGCCATGTGCGAAGGATCCTTTGAGCGATTGAAACCGCCCGATCCTACCGGCGACGGACACCAATTCGCCGGACTAGACCGCTTTCGCCATCCGTTCGTGGCGGATGATATCCAACATGTCGGCAATCGTCTGTTCGAGATCGTCGTTGACGACGACATGATCGGCCATCGCCATGCCGACCGGTTCCTCGTCCTCGGCCTTCTTCAGACGCTCAGCGACTTTCTGCGCAGGATCCCCCCTGCCCTGCAACCGTCGTCGCTGCTCGTCCCGAGACGGCGGCAGTACGAAGATCAGCAGCGCCGCCGGATTGATCGCTTTGACCTGCTGAGCTCCGTGCACCTCGATCTCCAGCACGACGTCACGGTCACCCTCGGTTTCCGGAATCGGCGAGCCGTAGAACTGCCCCAAAAATTCGGTGTGTTCGAGGAAACCGCCCGCCGCAATGCGCCGCTCGAAGGAGGCTCGGTCGGTGAAGACGTATGCGTCCGCCGATTCACCGGGCCGGCGCTCCCGTGTCGTCCACGAACGCGACAGCCACAGGCCTGGATCACGGTCGACGAGCGCACTGACAATCGTGCCCTTACCGACACCGCCAGGTCCTGAGACGACGATGACGAGCGGAGCACGCAAGGTGAGTTACTTCTTGGAGAGTTGGTCGAGCAGGGCCAGCCGCTGCTGTGCTCCGAGGCCCTGCACGCGACGCGTGTCGGCGATGCCGATGTCTTCCATCACCTTGCGCGCCTTGACCTTGCCGACGCCTGGGAGCGACTCGAGCAGTGCAACGACTTTGAGCTTGCCGACGACGGGATCATTGTCCGCCGCAGCAATTGCTTCGGCGAGGCTGTATGAACCCATCTTCAGGCGGCCCTTGAGGGCGGCGCGAGCAACGCGTGCTTCGGCGGCCTTCGCCAGCGCGGCCGCACGTTGTTCTGGATTGAGCTGTGGGGGTGTAGCCATGTCGGTAACCCTACCAACGAGCCCGGGGCCACGGTGTGACCAGGTGATGTGACGTTATTGCCCAGACATCCCGTTCACTGATCTAGCCTCTGGCCAGATGCCCCGACTGTCGTGCAACCGAACGGTGATCTGCGCGTCATCAGCGTTGGTCACGGCGATCGTGACCAGTGAGCTCGCCCACCGGAGGTCTGCACGCCACGCCGCTCCACCCCGAACGACAGGCTCTGTTGCCATTCTCGTGCTCGGGTATCCGACTCGGAGGAACGGCAACGTCCATCCTTTGCAGCGTTGGCGTATCGAGATCGCTGCGCGGGAGCTGGCGAAGTACGACGACGCCCGACTCGTGATCTCCGGAGGACCGACGAGGGGTCCCGTGACGGAAGCGACAACGATGGCGCAGTTGGCGCTCGATCGTGGCATCGATGCCGACCGTATCGATCTGGAACATGAAGCACGATCGACCTGGGAGAACGTCCATCTCTCGCTTCCTCACCTACGACACCACGATCTCGTGATCATCGCTTCCGATGGCCTGCATGCCGCCAGGGCGCGACGATATCTGCTCGCCCAGGCACCGGAATTCACCGGCAGGGTGTTCGTCGCCGAACTCGACCGGCCCTTCACGAAGTGGTGGCTGAAGACGCCGACCGCCATCAATGAGCTCGCCGCGACGATTCGCCGAACCGTTGCGTCCACCGTGGTTCACGCTGGTCGATGATCGATCAGCGCCGCCCCGGTCTGGATGGCCACCTGCCGGGCGGCGTCGGCGAAATCTTCGCCGTCGCTTGCGTAGAGCACCGCTCGCGACGTGCTCGCGAGGATCGATGGACCGCCGAAACGGCTGGCATCGGCGGGGTCACCTCCCTGGAAACCGACTCCGGGAATCAGCAGCGGCAGGTCAGCGCCGACGATGCTCCGCACTCTGGCGAGTTCCTCCGGGTACGTCGCGCCGACGACGAGACCGCATTGGCCGGTTGCGTTCCAGTCGTTGGCGACGCGGTCAGCAACGACTTCGAACAACGGCCGGCCGGTCACATCGAGGTTCTGGAAATCGGCACCGCCGGGATTCGAGGTCCGGCAGAGAATGAAGACGCCGCGGTCGCTGTGCTCGAGGAACGGATCGACGCTGTCCTTGCCGAGGTACGGGTTTACCGTGACTGCATCGGCTCCGTAGCGGACGAACGCCTCGATGGCATACTGCTCGGCCGTCGGGCCGATGTCGCCTCGCTTGGCGTCGAGCAACACCACGACGTCGGGATAGCTGCGCTTGACATACGCACACAGCTCCTCGAGTTGCTCCTCGGCCCTTGCTGCGGCGAAGTAGGCGAACTGTGGCTTGTAGGCACAAACCAGATCGGCGGTGGCGTCGACGATCGCTGTACAGAATTCGAGGATCGCGCTCGGCTTGCCGAGCAGGTGCTTCGGGAGTCGGTCGGCGGCCGGATCGAGTCCGACGCACAGTGTCGAACCCGACGACCGCCAGGCGTGCTCCATTCGCTGCTGGAAGTTCATCGTCAACCCCGTTTCGATGCCGATGATCCCTGTATCGACGATCTCTGTACCAAGGAAGTCACATCACTCCATCGTTCGACCTCGTGCACCCTCGCCCATTCCTCCATCTGCCTGAGAATGATCCACGGGGCTCGTGGGTTGGCGAACGTCGCCGTGCCGACCTGGATCGCGTTTGCGCCCGCCATCATCATCTCGATCGCTTCCGTTCCGCTGGAGATCCCACCGACGCCGACAATCGACACATCGGGCAACGCAACCCTGACATCGTGAACGGCGCGAACGGCGACCGGATGCACGGCGCGGCCGGAATATCCGCCACCACCGGCACCGAGCAGTGGCTTTGCCGTCTCCGTGTCGATTGCCAGTCCGAGCAGTGTGTTGGCGATGGTCAGGGACTCCGCACCAGCGTCCGTCACCGCTTCGGCCACCTCGACGATGCGATCGGTGTTCGGGCTGAGCTTCGCCCACAGCGGTTTGTTGCAGACCGCCGTCGACTCGATCACGCTCGCGCTCAGTGCTGCGTCGTGGGCGAAAATGCCAGTCCTGCCTTCCAGGTTCGGGCAACTGAGGTTGACCTCGACGGCGATGATCTGCGAGCTCGAACCGGCGAGCAGCGCTGCGGCATCGGCGAATTCCTGGACGGTGCGGCCCCATATCGAAACGACGACCTTGGCATCCGTCCTGTCCAACCGTGGCAGGTCGTCGCGCAGCCAAGCGGCAAGACCTGGACCCTGCAATCCGACGGCATTGAGCATTCCGGCGCTCGTCGGATGGACGCGAGGCGCCAGATTGCCCTGCCAGGCAAATAACGCGAGTGACTTCACGACGTGCGCCCCGAGGCCCCCAAGATCGCCGAACGATTGCAGTTCGCTGCCGTGTCCAGCAGTCCCCGACGCCGTCATCACCGGATTGGCGAGCGTCAGCGACCCGACCCGAACCGTCCGGTCACGAATTCCCGCTGGCGCCATCCCTCCCCCAGGTCCGTCCTCGACGAGCGTTCGTGCAGTCGAGGCACGCGAGATGGGTGAAGTGCACCAACGCTTCGGGGAGCGGCGAGGAGTGAGCCGGGTCATGTCGCTGCGTGATAGCTCTGCAGGCTGCGGACGCTCACGAGTTGCCCGTTCTGTTCCGCCATTCCATGCACCGCCGCAAGTGCCGCCTCGACCGTCGTCACAGAGGAGATGCGATGGACATTCGCCGCTTTGCGGATCTGCTCGCCGTCGCTGCGCGCTCCTCCACCCTGACCCTGGGGGGTGTTGATCACGAAGCTGATCTGACCGCTGGCGATCATCTGGACTGCATTCGGCAACGCACCAGGTTCTGGCTCGCGACCGGTGGCGGGTTGATCGCCGACCTTGCCGAGGACGGCATCGACAGCGAATCCGAACCCGGCGAGATATTCTGCGGTTCCTTTGGTGGCAGCGATCGAGAATTTCAACTCACGCAGGCGCTTCACGACCACGAGGCCCGCCGGCTTGTCGCGATCGGCGAGCGAGACGAACACGGTGCCGGATGACGGCAAGACGTTGCCACTGGCGATCTCCGCCTTGTAGAACGCCCGGCCGAACGTCGTATCGATGCCCATCACTTCCCCGGTCGAACGCATTTCCGGCCCGAGTGCGGTATCGACTTCCGGGAAGCGGTTGAACGGCAGTACGGCTTCTTTCACGGCGACGTGACCGGCATTGATCGGCGGGCGCACAACTCCTTCGACACGCAGGTCGGCGAGTGTTGCGCCGAGCATCACCCGGCTGGCAATCTTGGCGAGCGGGACGCCGGTTGCCTTGGCGACGAACGGCACCGTCCGCGAAGCGCGCGGGTTGGCCTCGATCACGTAGACCGTGGTTCCGGCGACGGCGTACTGCACGTTGATCAGACCGACGACGTCGAGCGCCGCAGCGATGACCTTGGTGTAGCTCTCGATCACTTCGACGACCCACGATGGCAACGTCTGCGGTGGGATCGCGCATGCTGAGTCGCCGGAATGCACCCCGGCTTCCTCGACATGCTCCATCACGCCGCCGATGAGGACCTCACCGGAGTGGTCGCGGATGGCGTCGACGTCGACCTCGATGGCGTCTTCGAGGAAGCGGTCGATCAGCACCGGTCGCTCCGACGACAGCCCGCCCTCCTTGCCGAGCGATCCGAACGTCGACAGCTGCTCCATCGCCCGGCTGAGGTGATCTCGATCGTGGACGATCTGCATACCGCGTCCGCCGAGCACGTACGAAGGCCGGACGAGGACGGGGTAGCCCACATGGGAGGCGATCTGTTCAGCCTGCTCGAACGTCGTCGCCGTGCCGCCGGGCGGTTGCGGGATGTGTAGCTGCGCGCACAACGCGTTCCACTTCTCACGATCCTCGGCGAGGTCGATCGACGCTGGCGACGTACCTGCTACGAGCTCGACGGGGATCTGCCCGCTGAGCTTCAACGGCGTCTGCCCGCCGAGTGAGACGATGACTCTGGGTGCGACTCCCCCGGCCGCTGCGGTCTCCGCCTCGATGACGTTGAGCACGTCTTCACGCGTCAGCGGCTCGAAATAGAGCCGGTCGCTCGTGTCGTAGTCGGTGGAAACCGTTTCCGGGTTGCAGTTGACCATGACCGTCTCGAACCCGGCGTCGCGCAACGCGAAGCTGGCGTGCACACAGCAGTAGTCGAATTCGATGCCCTGACCGATCCGGTTCGGGCCGGACCCGAGGATGATCACCTTCGGCTTCGTCGACGGGCGGACCTCACTCTCATCCTCCCATGAGCTGTAATGGTACGGCGTCTCGGCGGCGAACTCGGCGGCGCACGTGTCGACCGTCTTGTAGGTCGGCATCACGCCGGCAACGACGCGCGCCGCGCGCACCTCGTCGTCCGACACCTTCCACAGATAGGCGAGTTGGGCGTCGGCGAAACCGAGCCGTTTGGCCCGACGCCAGTCGGCCTTGGTGAACGAAGCGATCGAGGACGCCTCGATCGCCGCACGCTCTTCGACGATGATCGAAATCTGATCGAGGAACCACGGATCGATCTTGTTCGTCTCGTGCAGCAGTTCGATCGACATGCCGCGCCGCAGCGCTTCACCGACGAGGAAGATGCGCTCCGGCGTCGGAACGTTGGTCTGCGCAAGCAGGACATCGTCGGGGATGTCTGCGTAGGCCGCTTCGCCAGCATCGGCGTTGAGCCCGAAGCGCCCTTGCTCCAGTGAGCGAAGGCCCTTCTGCAGGCTCTCGGGAAACGTTCGCCCGATCGCCATCGCCTCGCCGACGGACTGCATCTGCGTGCCGAGGACGCCGCTCGTGCCGGGAAGTTTCTCGAACGCCCAGCGGGGGATCTTGGTGACGACGTAGTCGATCGACGGTTCGAAGCTCGCCGGTGTCGCCCGGGTGATGTCGTTGGGGATCTCGTCGAGCGTGTACCCGACGGCGAGTTTGGCGGCGATCTTGGCGATCGGGAAACCGGTCGCCTTCGACGCCAATGCCGAAGACCGTGAGACGCGTGGATTCATCTCGATCACGACGAGGTCGCCGTCAGCCGGGTTGAGGGCGAACTGCACGTTGGAGCCGCCGGTTTCGACGCCGACGCGTCGGATGCAGGCGAACGCTGCATCACGCATCATCTGGTACTCGACATCGCTGAGCGTCAGCGCCGGAGCCACCGTGATCGAGTCCCCGGTGTGCACGCCCATCGGATCGAAGTTCTCGATCGAGCAGACGATCACGCAGTTGTCGGCGCAATCACGCATCACTTCGAGTTCGAACTCCTTCCACCCGGCGATCGATTTCTCGATGAGGATCTCGCCGATCGGGCTGGCGGCGATGCCGTTGTGGCAGACGACTTCGAATTCCGCCAACGTAGTGGCGATCCCCGTGCCACGGCCACCGAGGATGTACGCCGGGCGGATGATGCACGGCAGACCGATCGTTTCGAGAACGACGCGCGATTCAGCCATCGAGTGAGCGATACCGGACTCCGGCACCTTGAGGCCGATCTCGATCATCGCCTTCTTGAACAGATCGCGATCCTCCGCAGTGGCGATCGCTCGGGCATTCGCACCGATCAGCTCCGGTGTGCCTGCCACGCCGACGAGGCCCTGTTCGAACAACGCCATCGCCAGGTTGAGCCCGGTCTGGCCGCCGAGCGTCGCCAGCACGGCATCCGGCTTTTCGAGGGCGATGATCGCTGCGAGCACCTCGGGAGTCAGCGGCTCGATATAGGTCGCGTCTGCAAAGTCCGGATCGGTCATGATCGTCGCCGGATTGGAGTTCGCCAGGATGACCCGGTAGCCCTCCTCCTTCAGCACCCGGCAGGCCTGCGTACCCGAATAGTCGAACTCGCACGCCTGGCCGATGACGATCGGGCCCGAGCCGATGATCAGGATCGAGTGGATATCAGTCCGCTTCGGCATTATGCGACCCCCCGCTCCGGCACCGGGAACCCCGGCAGGTCTGCATCGGCGTAGCCCGAAAAGCGGTTGACCGTGGCGAAGCTCACCTGATGACCGCCCAGGTAGCCGACGGGATCCTTGACCATCGCCTCGAACTGGGCGAACAGGTAACGCGCATCGTGCGGGCCGGGGCCGGCCTCTGGGTGGTACTGCACGCTGAACGCCGCAACCCCTGGCACACGCATGCCCTCATTCGTCTCGTCGTTGAGGTTGATGTGCGTGACCTCCGCTGTTCCGGTCAGCGAGGCGGGATCGACGCAGAAGTTGTGGTTCTGACTGGTGATCTCGACGTGACCCGTCGACAGTTGACGAACGGGGTGGTTGGCGCCGTGGTGGCCGAACGGCAGTTTGAAGGTCGAGCCGCCGAGCGCCAACGACAACAGCTGGTGGCCGAGGCAGATACCGAAGATCGGCACCTGATCGATCAACCCACGGATGACCTCGACGGCACCGGCGACAGCTTCCGGGTCGCCCGGGCCGTTGGACAGGAAGACGCCGCTCGGCTTTCGGGCGAGGACGTCGGCAGCGCTGGTCGAAGCGGGAACGATTTCGACCGATCCGAGTTCCGTTAGCTTGCGCACGATCGAACGCTTGATGCCGAAGTCGTAGGCGACGATGTGCGGACGACCAACAGCCCGTTCGCCCACGGAGTACGACTGCGGCGTGGTCACCTGGGCCACGAGATCGACGCCGTCGGTGCCGGGCTCTACCTTCGCTGCGGCCAGAAGAACAGACTCCGGAGCGGTCCCGAAAGCGCCCGGCAGCGCACCGGTGTCACGCAACAGCCGTGTGAGACGGCGGGTGTCGATACCGGCGATGCCGGCAATCCCGTAGCGGGCGAGCAGGGCATCGAGGTCTGCCTCCGAACGATGGTTGCTGCGACGGCGTGAGAGGTCGCGCACGATCACGCCTCGGCAGAACAGACCGCGTGATTCGAAGTCGTAGTCGTTGACGCCGTAGTTTCCGACATGACTGGCGGTGAAGGTGATGATCTGGCCGGCATAGCTCGGGTCAGTCAATATCTCCTGATAGCCGGACATCGACGTATTGAAGACGACCTCGCCGCTGGAGACACCGTTCGGTGCTTCGGCGCCGATCGCCTCGCCCTCGAACACCGAACCGTCTGCCAGTACTAGTGTCGCCCGGCGTACCGCTGTCATTGCTCGCCTCCATGGTTCGTTTCGGTGCGCATTGGCTTATGCATGTTCATGCACACTAGCGCATATTCTCTCATCTTTGAGCCGTCCCGTCGACGACGACGGGGTCGCCGTTGAAGATCGTGTGACGCACTTTGCCGCGCATCGTCCGCCCGGTGTATGGCGTATTGCGGCTCTTCGAGGCCAACAGCGACGGCTTGACCGTCCACGACAGGTCGGGGTCGAAGACCGTCACGTTCGCCGGGCGGCCGATCGCGATCGGCCCACCGTGGCGAGCGCCGAGTCGAGCGATCGCCGCAGGTTTCCACGACAACAGGGCGATCGTCTGCAGCAGGTCGAGGTCGAGTTCGCCGAGGGCGAGCGACAGCGCCGTCTCCAACCCGAGCATCCCCGGTGGTGCCTGGTCGAGTGGCTGCTCCTTCGATTCCTGCGGATGCGGAGCATGGTCAGTGGCAATCGCATCGATCGTCCCGTCACGGAGGCCGGCTTTGATCGCCTCGATATCGGCCATGGTCCGCAGCGGCGGGTTGACCTTGAAGACCGAATCGAAGCTGCGCAACGTCTCGTCCGTCAACGTGAAATGGTGCGGCGTCGCTTCGGCCGTGACCGTCACCCCGTCAGCCTTGGCAGCGCGGACGAGCTCGACCGACCGGGACGTCGACAGGTGCAGTAGATGGATGCTGGCGCCCGTCAATCTGGCGAGTTCGATGTCACGGAAAACCATCAGCTCCTCGGCAATACGCGGCCAGCCCGGAAGCCCGAGATGGCTGCAGCACGATCCCTCGTTCATCACTGCGCCGTCGGTCAACCGGCTGACCTCACAGTGCTGAGCGAGGGTGATGCCGAGGCCGAGCGAGTACTCCATCGCCCGCCTCATCAACAATGGATCCTGTACACCGTTGCCGTCGTCGGTGAACAGCGTGACGCCGGCTGCCGCCAGTTCGGCGAAGGGTGCCAACTGCTTGCCTGCACGCTCGATCGTGATCGCTCCGGCCGGCATGACTTCGACGAGGCCGGCGCGCTCGCCCAGTGATCTGACGAGGTTGACGACGGCGATCGAGTCCTGTGTCGGCTCGGTGTTCGGCATCGCCACGACGGCTGTGTATCCGCCGAGGGCAGCGGCACGACTTCCGGTCTCGACCGTTTCCGCTTCTTCGCGGCCAGGCTCTCGAAGGTGCGTATGGAGGTCGACGAAACCCGGCGAGACGATGCATCCAATCGCATCGAGCGTTCGGTCGCCGCTGAGATTGGTGCCGACCTCGGCGATGACACCATTGTCGATCACGACATCGACAACCCGCTCGCCGTCACGGTCGATGATCCTGCCACCCTTGATCACCAGTGTCATGCGAGCGAATCTCCTTGGCCGAGCAGTTGAAACAGCACGGCCATACGGACGGCGACACCGTTGGCCACCTGCTGGATGATGACGTTGCCCGGCAATTCCGACGGATCGACGGCGATCTCGACGCCGCGGTTCATCGGGCCGGGATGCATCACGAGGGTGCTGTCGCCGAGACGGCGGGCCCGGTCCGCAGTGAGCCCGAAGCGGTCGGTGTATTCCCGCAGGCTCGGGATCAACGCTTCACCCATACGCTCACGCTGCATCCGCAGCAGGTACAGCACGTCAACGTTGCCGACGAGCGAATCGAGATCCTGAGATGTCTCGACCGGCCAGCCCTCGATCGAAGGCGGCAGCAGGGTCGGCGGGGCGACGAGCGTGACGTGAGCGCCCAGCGCGGCAAACGCCTGCACGTCGCTGCGGGCGACACGTGAATGCTTGATGTCGCCGACGATGGCGATACGCAGCCCTTCGAAGCCTCCCTTGCGGCCGAGCACCTGACGGATCGTGTAGCAGTCGAGCAATGCCTGCGTCGGGTGCTGATGCCAGCCGTCACCTGCGTTGATCACCGACGCGTCGGTCCAGTTGCTGATCTGCCACGGAACGCCGGACGACTTGTGGCGGATGACGAAAGCATCGACGCCCATTGCCTGAACCGTCTCGATCGTGTCACGCAGGCTCTCGCCCTTGTTCACACTGGAGGTGCCGACAGAGAACGTCATCACGTCGGCCGACAGCCTTTTGGCAGCCGTCTCGAAGCTCAGACGAGTACGCGTCGAGTCCTCGAAGAAGATGTTGACGACGTTCTTACCGCGCAGCGCGGGGACCTTGGGGATCGGGCGGGCATTGATCTCGACCATGTGATCGGTCAGTTCCAGTAGGCTGAGGATGCCCGCCGCGTCGAGTTCCTCGATCGAGCGCAGATGCTTCAAGAGTGATCCCCGATGACGACACCTTCAGGACTGACTCGAACGTCTTCGTCGCGCCGTGTCGGAAGGTTCTTGCCGACGTAGTCCGGGCGGATCGGCAGTTCACGATGGCCTCGGTCGACGATCACGGCGAGTTGCACCGAACGTGGGCGGCCGTAGTCGTTGAGCGCTTCGAGTGCCGCCCTGACCGTCCTACCGGTGAACAGCACATCGTCGACCAGCACGACGGTTGCACCGTCGAGGTGCACCGGAATGTCGCTGACCGAACCGGGGACAACCGGCCGCAGGCCGAAATCGTCACGGTGGAAGCTCGCGTCGAGCGAACCGACAGGGACGTTCGCCAACGGTTCGATGGTCGCGATCGCTTCGCCGAGTCGGTTGGCGATCCAGGTGCCACCGCGTTGCAGACCGACGATCACCACACCGTCGAGGCCACGATTGTGCTCGATGATCTCGTGGGCGATACGGGTGATCGCCCGGCGGATGTCATCAGCTGACAGCACGGTGCTGCGAACATGAAAAACGCCCCCATCCAGGGGCGCGCTATCCGAGTTTGTCTGGGACACTGTCCATGGCTCCTCCGTTCGGGTCTCACAGGACCCGTTTGACGAATGCGCCCGAGGTTAGCGGCTAGAGCCAGAGAATCGAGTGACCTGCGGACAGAAACGTTTCAGCCCGGGTCGGCGCGAGCGCTCGGTATCGCTACGGACTCTGCGGAGTGCTCCTCCGAACTGGGTGTCGGGGTTGCATCGGGCGGCGTGATTACCGGCGGGCGGACGATCTTGCTGATCGTCGTCAACATGCCGTTGACGAATCGCCCGGAATCATCGGTTGAGAACCGCTTGGCGAGCCGGACGGCTTCGTCGATCACGACCGCCTTGGGGACTTCCGGTCGGCTCATCAGTTCGAAGATGGCGATTCGCAGGACCGTTTTGTCGATCTCCGGCATCCGTCCGAGTGTCCACCCGCGCGCGTTGGCGGCGATCAATTCGTCGATGCGCTCACGATGGTCGTGGACGCCGCCAACGAGGATGCGTGTCAGGTCATCTGGCTCGACAACCTGGGCGGCGAGGACGTCGTGACCGCTGAGGTCCTTCGTTTCCGCCTCGTACAACAGCGTGAGCGAACGTTCGCGGGAATCGGAACGACGGTCGGTTTCCGAGGCGTTACGGCGCCTTCCTGCCATGGGTTGTCTGCCTCAGACGCGAGTGATGTAGTCGCCGCTGCGGGTGTCGACTTTGATCTTGTCGCCGATGTTGATGAACAACGGAACCTGCAGCACGAGTCCGGTCTCGAGCGTCGCCGGCTTGCGAGCACCGGAGACGCGGTCACCCTGGATGCCCGGTTCCGTCTCAGCGACGGTCAATTCGACGGACGCCGGGATCTCGACGGAGACGATCGTGTCGTTGTGGAAGGCGATGATCGCCGTCATGTTCTCGGTCAGGTAGTTGGCGGCATCACCGAGCGACGACGGTGCCACAGTGACCTGGTCATAGGTTCCGGTGTCCATGAAGATGTAGTCGTCGCCGTCGCGGTACAGGAACTGCATGTCGTTCTTGTCGAGGATCGCCTGTTCGACGCGGATCCCGGCATTGAACGTCCGGTCGATCACAGCACCATTGCGCAGATTGCGGATCTTCGTACGAACGAAGGCGCCCCCCTTGCCCGGCTTGACGTGTTGAAATTCAACGACGGTGAACAGACCGTTGTCCAGCTCGAGGGTGATTCCGTTCTTCAGATCATTCGTGGTGATCGCAGGCATGCCAAATCCTTGGGAGTGTGGGTAAGTGGCCGGCATCCATCAGCGGTGACGACCACTGTGTCTTCAATGCGGATGCCGCCAACCCCCTCACGATAGGCCCCTGGCTCGACGGTCACCACGTCCCCGAGGCGAATGTCGTCGGCCGATGACGGCGTTGCCCAAGGAGTTTCATGGATCACCAGGCCCACGCCGTGGCCGGTACCGTGCGTGTAGAACGCTCCGAGCCCGACGTCGACGAGGTGGTCACGACAGACATTGTCGAGTTCGATACCGGCAATCCCGGCACGAACCGCAGCCACGCCTGCAGCCTGCGCTGCAAAGACGGCGCCGTAGGCCTCGGTGAGCCACGGGTCGACATCGCCGATCAGCAACGTCCTCGTCATGTCGCTGTGGTAGCCGTCGAGCGTCGCCCCGAAGTCGAGTACCAGCGAATCCCCTTCGACGATACGGCGATCGTCGGGATGGTGGTGGGCAAGAGCCGCATTCGGACCCGAGGCGACGATCGTCTCGAAACTCGGGCAATCTGCTCCGAGATCCTCCATCCGCCGATCGAGCGCCAGCTGGAAGGCCCGCTCGGTCGGTTCGTCCTCGAGGAGATCGAAGACATCGGAGAGTGCCTGCGAAGCAATCGCCCCTGCGGCCTCGATGCGATCGACCTCGCCGTCATCCTTGGTGCGGCGCAGACCCTCGATGAGCTGCTCTGTATGCACGAACTGGTGGTGGAAGACACTGGCAAACCGCTTGTGTTCGGCGATCGAGACGTGGGCGGCCTCGATCCCTATCCGAGCGGAGGCAGGCGCAGCGGCTTGCAGATGTGCCTGCAACTCTGTCTGCGTCAGGCCGACGCGGATATCGGCATCGACGCCGGCCGCCGCAAGCTGTTGATGCGCCTGCTCGCCGTAGCGACCATCGACGACGAGGGTCAGCGAGTCGTCGGTGATCATCACCCTGGCGGCTGAACCGGTGAATCCCGTCAGGTACCGCAGGTTCGTGAGATTGGTGACCAGTAGGCCGTCGAGTCCGTCGGCCATCAGCACCGCACGGAGCCGATCGGCTCGGCCGGCGACGTCGAGCGAAACGAGGTGTGAGCGTTCGGCCGGTCCGCTCACGACGACATCTCGTTCAGCTCGAGACGGCGGGCGACGGCGACCACGGCCAATTCGTAGCCGTCCATGCCGAGGCCGACGATCGTCCCGGTCGCCACCGGGGAGACGACACTCGTATGCCGCCACGGTTCCCGAGCATTCGGATTGGAGATGTGGACCTCGATGATCGGCCCTGCGAATGCCGCCAGGGCGTCGTGGATACCCCATGCGTAGTGCGTGAAGGCGCCCGGATTGATGACGATCGCTGCTGCGGTCGACCTGGCCCGGTGGATCGCATCGATGAGATCGCCCTCGTGATTGCTCTGCAGCGCGTCGACGTCTACCCCGAACCGAGCGGCGACCTGCCTGGCCGTGGCAATATAGTCGTCGAGCGTCGCCGTTCCGTAGATATGCGGCTCGCGGTGACCGAGCAGGTTGAGATTCGGTCCATGCAACAACATGATCAGCGGTGCACTCACGCTCGAACCATAGCGCTGCTGTCCTTCGGTAAACCTGAGTCCAAGCGCAGCGTTCGCCCGCTAGCCGACCGGCGCAGCCTTCTTCGCCAGGTCGTGGGGACCTGAACTCAGATAGCCGAACCCTGCTCGAACCTCGGCACCCCATGGAACGATGGTCGCCAGCAGTTCCGCGATGTCGTCGCCGATCGCTTCGATCGCCGCTTTCATCTGCGCGTCGGTATCGATTTCGATCGACTCGCGGACTGCCCGACCGGCGTCCGTGAACCCGACGTCATCGATCAGTCCATCGGACCTGAGCGCCTCGGCAGCTGTATCGAACTGCGCATCGGTCCACGCACGCGTGCGGCTGTAGGAACGCATCGGCAGCCCCCAGTAGAGCTCGCTGAGCAGCCCGATCTGCGTGGCATCCAACCCCTTGGAAATCCATGAGGCCGTATGGCTGTCACCACGGTATTCCCGGAGCATGTCGCCGAGCCGCCACATCGTGCCGATCGGGACATCCGGTGTACTCAACGAACGCAGCCCGGCGTACAACGGCCGGCCCTCGGGACGCAACGGCTCGACCGCTCGCGCCAACAACTCGTTGACCCGCTCGATACCGTCCGGTGACTCGCCGAGCAGCCGCACGAGTTGGGCAATCGCCCCGTCATCTCGCGCCCTGCAGATCGTCTCGGCGTTCGTCAGCCCCCATCCGAGTTCTACGGACGGCACAACCGCTTCGGGATTGAAGACACCGAATGCTGCGGCGACGACGTCGCCGGGAACCTGCCCCATCACGCTGCCGCGGCTGGTGAAATATGCAGGACCGTTCGGGAGCGCGACCTCGCCAGCCTTCCCCGGGCTCGGGTCGAAGCCGAGCGCCTCGTAGTTGCGGTGGCATTCCGGCGAGAAGTAGACCTGACCGGTCAACGGTTCGAGCGCCGATGCGAGCGTGCGGGCGAGAACCGAGCGAGTGGGAGCATCCATCGCCGCACCATATGACGAACGGCCTGCACTGCCAGAGTCGGAGCACAGCGGTCATGCCGCAGCGGGACGGTCGGTCACCGCGATTCCGTCATCGCCGAATGCACGTGACCGCGACCGCGAACCCTCCACCCAGCGGTCACGCAGATTCCGTCATTCCGGCATGCACGTGACCGCGACCCCGAACCCTCCACCCAGCGGTCACGCAGATTCCGTCTTTCTGGCATGCACGTGACCGCGACCCCGAACCTCCACCCAGCGGTCACGCAGATTCCGTCATTCCGGCATGCACGTGACCGCTCCGACTTGGCCTTGCGCTGCCGACATCGAATCGAGCGCACGCAGCACCGCATCAGCAGGAACCCCGACGACGACTTCGACACCGTCGTGGCCATCGAGAACGAACGTCAATCCGTCCAACGCCTTCTTGTCCCGGCCCATCGACATCAGCAGTTCATTGTGGTCGAGGCCTGTCGGAAGCGACGTGTCGAGTTCGTAGGCTCGACCGACCACTCGATAGTGGTCGTCGACCCGTGCGTCGTCGATCCGTCCGAGTTCACGGGCGAGATGCGCTGCGTAGATCAGCCCGATGGCGACTGCCTCGCCGTGGGCGATGTCGTAGTGCGTGGCGATCTCCAGCGCGTGGGCCAGCGTATGACCGTAGTTGAGCAGCGCCCGCCGGCCGGACTCACGCTCGTCGCTACCGACGACCTCCGCCTTGATGGCGATACACCTGGCGATGCGTTCAGGCTCGTCCATCGCCAACAGGTCGTCACCCGTCAGGAAGTGGTATTTAGCCATCTCGCCGCGGCCACAACGGAGTTCACGCAGGGGCAGCGTCGAGAGCGCATCGAGATCGCAGAGCACGCCGCTCGGCTGCCAGTACGCGCCGACGAGATTCTTTCCCTCGGCGATGTTGACGCCGGTCTTGCCACCGACGGCGGCGTCGATCATCCCCAGCAGCGTCGTCGATACGTGCACCACCGGCAGGCCGCGGTGATAGCTAGCCGCTGCGAATCCGGCAACGTCGGTCACCATGCCACCCCCGACACCGACCACAGCATCAGCGCGATTGAGACCCATCCTGGCGAATCCGCTGCACAACTCCCCGATCGTCGTGAGCGACTTGTGATCTTCACCGGAGCCGATCGTGAAGACCTCGAACGGCACACCCGGATCGACCGAGAATGGAATACCGTGCTGCGTCACGACGGCGACACGTCGGACGCCTGTCGGAATCATCGCCGCCAATTCGTGGCGTACGCCGTTGCCGACGAGCACGTCGTAGGAGCGGTCACCGAGGTCGACACCGACCCGGATCGCCGGCCCGCTGATCGGCGAGAACCCGTTTGCCGCACTGCTGTCAGCACCACTGTTTATCGGACCACTGTTCATCGGACCACTGTTCATCGCAGCACTGCGTCGACGACGTCCTGAATGGTGCGACCGTCGACGCGAACGATGGCGTCTGCACTCTCGCGGTACAACGCCTCGCGTTCTGCCGCCATCAGTTTCAGCGTGCCGGCAGGGTCGGCCTCGATCGCCGGCCGGTGCTGCCCTTGACGTACGCGGCCAACGAGCGCCTCCGGTTCGGCGACCAACCACACGACCCGGCATCTTCCAGTCCGCAGCGCGTCCCGATTCGCCTGGCTGAGCACGACTCCGCCGGCAGCAGCGATCACGCAGGGCTCTTCGGCGGCGATCGAATCGTCGAGCACTTCCGCCTCGATGCGCCGGAATTCCGGCTCGCCGTCCGCGGCGAAGATGTCGCGAACGGTCCTCCC
>JAYTOR010000250.1:0-12616 GCA_043747685.1 Actinomycetota bacterium | reverse complement strand
CCGAATACGAGGAACTCGCCCGTTTCAAAGGCTCAAAACTCGACCGGCTCGAAGCCCGCCACGCCTGGCTGACGCGCACCTCGCTGATAATGAACGGCGATCACGTTACGCTTGGCGAGGCTGACGCCGAGGTTGAACTGGACGTCCGATTCGAGAATAAATCGGCCGGAAAATCCGGCACCGGTTGTGTCCACACAGCTCCCGGACACGGCGCCGACGATTTTGTAGTTGCTAAAAAATACGGTCTTGAGATATATGCTCCGGTCGATGCGACGGGCAGATTTACGAGCGAGGTCAAGCATTTTGCGGGCGACGGTGTGTTCGACGCAAATCCAAAGATCGTCGAATTCATGCGAGAGAGCGGCGCGCTGCTCCACGTTGAGAATTACAACCACCGCTACCCGCACTGCTGGCGCTGCGCAGAGCCGCTCGTCTACAAGGCGGTCAGCTCGTGGTTCGTCAAGGTGACGGCGTTTCGCGACCGCATGGTGGAACTCAACCAGGACATTCACTGGGTGCCCGAACACGTCAAGGAGGGCAGCTTCGGGAAATGGCTGTCCAACGCCCGTGACTGGTCGATCAGCCGCAACCGTTTCTGGGGTTCGCCGATCCCGGTGTGGAAGAGCGACGACCCGAACTATCCGCGTGTCGATGCCTATGGCTGCTTTGCAGACCTCGAACGCGACTTCGGAGTCGAGGTCACCGACATCCACCGCCCGTACGTCGACCAGTTGTCACGACCGAACCCCGACGACCCGACAGGTCGGTCGACGATGCGTCGCGTACCGGAGGTCTTGGACTGCTGGTTCGAGTCCGGTTCGATGCCGTTCGCCCAGGTGCACTATCCGTTCGAGAACCGTGAATGGTTCGACGAGCATTATCCAGGCGATTTCATCGTCGAATACCTGGCGCAGACGCGCGGCTGGTTCTACACGATGCACGTATTGGCGACGGCGCTGTTCGACCGGCCGGCGTTCCGCAACTGCGTCGCCCACGGCGTCGTGCTCGGCGCAGACGGCCAGAAGATGTCGAAGAGCCTGCGGAACTATCCGGATCCGTACGAGATGTTCGACACATACGGCTCCGATGCCGTCCGCTGGTTCCTGATGTCGTCGCCGATCCTTCGCGGCGGTGACCTGTCGGTCGGCGAGGCGGGTATCCGCGAGTCGGTTCGCCAGGTCGTACTGCCGCTGTGGAACAGCTGGTATTTCCTGACGCTGTATGCCAACGCTGCCGGTAAGAGCGGTTCGGTCCGCTACGACCAGACCGATGTGCTCGACCGGTACATCCTCGGCGAACTGCACACGCTCGTCACCTCGGCGACGGCACAGCTCGACCAGTACGACTTCTTCGCAGCATGCTCCTCGGTGTCGGACTTCCTCGACTCGCTCACGAACTGGTACATCCGCCGAAGCCGTGACCGCTTCTGGGCAGGCGATCAGGACGCCATCGACACGCTGCACACAGTGCTTTCCGTGTTGTGCCAGGTCGCCGCCCCGCTCCTGCCGCTGGTGACCGAACAGATCTACACCGAGCTGACCGGAGCAGATTCCGTGCATCTCACCGACTGGCCGGACGCCGTGTCGATCCCGTTCGACGCCGATCTCGGCATCGGCATGCGACAGGTGCGCGACGCCTGTTCGTCATTGCTCGCACTACGCAAGCAGGAGGGACTGCGCGTCCGCCTACCGCTCGCCAAGGCGGTCATTGCCACGCCGGCAGCCGACCTCCTCCGTCCGCACAGCGACATCGTCCGCGACGAGCTCAACGTCAAGGAACTCGTGATCACCGATGATGTCGCTGCCTATGGTCGCAACGAATTGGTCCTCAGCCCGAAGAACCTCGGACCGCGCCTCGGCAGCGATACGCAGCAGGTGATCAGGGCCTACAAGCTCGGTGACTGGTCATCGGAAGATGGCAATGTCGTTGTCGGCGGGACGGAGCTGATGCCGGGGGAGTACGAGTTCAAACTCGTTTCCAACACCGTTGGCGCAGCGGCGACGCTGCCGGGGGCGAGTGGCATCGTCGTGCTCGATACACATGTGTCGCCGGAATTGGAGCAGGAGGGCCTTGCCCGCGACCTGATCAGACTCGTGCAGTTGGCGCGCCGCGAAGCCGACCTCCAGGTCAGCGACCGCATTGCGCTGACGGTGACAGCTTCGGGGGCATGGCTTGCGGCGTTGGAGCAGTATCGACAACTGGTGAAGAGCGAGACGCTGGCGACAGCGGTGACAGCGACGCTCGACGCCGACTCCGAGGGTCCGGTCGTGACTGTGTCGAAGCACGAGATCGGGGCGACAGCGTGAGCGATCGAGGAGTGGTTCGCCCACCACCAGGAGCGGTGCCGGGCGATGACCATGACCTATAGTTGGCGGGAATGGTCATCAAGCGGTTAACTCGGGAGCGGCCGCCGGCGGAGCAGCAGTTGGCCCAACGATCGGCGGTCGTCGCGCCGGCAGCATCGACCTACTCGTCGAGCGCCGATCCGATCCTGTCGGACGGAGCCGGCCGCTCGCAGGCCGCATCGATCGGGGCGATGCAGCCTGTTGCGGCATTCGTCCAGGCCAAACTGCGAGTCGGCAGCTCGACCGATCCGGCCGAACTCGAGGCTGACGCTGTCGCTGACGACGTCCTGGCGGTCCTTCGCAGGTCCGTCGAAACCGTGGCAGGCGATACACCTGGCGTCGGTGGGGCCGCCGGTCAGGTGTCCCGGATTCGCCGTGTCACGGCAACGGTGCGCCGGCTCGGCGATCCGGTCGTCGGTCGAGACGGAGGGGAAATCGACGGCGCCATCGCCGCAGGCGTTCGCAACTCCAGCGGGGGATCGGCACTCGACTCGAAGATCAAACCACGGCTCGAGAATGCCTTCGGCAGGTCGTTCGATGACGTGCGCATCCATCAGGACAGCGCCATTGCACCGCAGATCGGTGCCAGGGCGTTCACGTTCGGATCGGACATCCACTTCGCTCCTGGGGAATACCGGCCGTCGAGCGATGCAGGAATGCGGGTCCTCGGTCACGAACTGACTCACGTCGTCCAGCAGTCCGCAGGCGCCGGCGCGATGGCGGCGAGTCGGATCTCCCGCACGACGTTGTCGCTCGACGGTCCGATTGTGCGTCGTGTCGCGACACAGGTGTGGGGGAAATGGCGGTCGTCATTCGACCCGAAGAAGGATTTCAAAGGTGAGGCGGAGGCGCGAGAATGGGATGCTGCGCAGCTGCCGGCAGTCGTGCCTGTCGCCGCCCAGCAGGTTGTGGACGATGGCCCAGAGGTGCAGGCGACGTACGCATGGAATGTCCGGCCAGCGGCCAGGAACCATTACAACGACGGGTGGGGGGCAAAGTACGGGATCCAGACCGACACCAAGCTCACCGAGATGGTTGCTCACGACGATGACACCTCTGGCGGCGAACACGAGTTGTATCTGGGTGAGTACAAGGTCAAGAATCAGGATTCGAAGGGTTGCAACATCCTCTACAGCAACGCGTGGGTCGGTGACCATTGCACGACGACCGTCTACCACTGCGGCCCGACGAAGGGCGCAGGCTGATCTGCCCGGCCATCCGGCTCGCCTCCACCGGCTCGTTCAGCTCTGAAGATGAAGTCTGATCCACATCGCCCCGGACGCTGCCGAACTCACTGATACCGCCGGTAGTATCCGCCGTTCGTCCGGTGCTCGGAAGGACTCGACATGACAATTGCAAAGAAACCTGCCACTGCTGCCAAGACGGTCGAGCCGGTGGCGGAAGCCCCCAAGCCGGCGCCCGTCAAGGCGAAGGTCAAAGCCGCTGCCAAGAAGGCAGCACCAGTCAGCGCCGGCATCGGCGCGGCAGTGATGGGTCCGATCGGGCCGATCACGGTGTCCAAGGACTTCGATATCAAGTTCCTCGAATCCCAGCAGCAGTTGCTTGCCGACGAGCGCAAGTCGCTCACTGGTCAGGCGTTACGGCTCGAATTCGAGGCCAACTCGCTGATCGAGGACGTCGAGATGGGCGATGTGCAGTTCGACGACGAATCCGGCGAGGGCGACACGATGGTCGTCGAGCGCGAGCGTGACCTCGCGCTGTCGGCGCAGGCGCGCCAGACCGTCTCCGAGATCGACACCGCACTGCGCCGCATGGCGGAGGGCGAATACGGCTACTCGATCGTGTCCCACCGGCCGATCCCGCGTGAACGCCTGAAGGCGATTCCATGGGCTGTCGAGCTCGTCGAGGAAAAGGTCGGCGGGATCGGCCGTCGATGAGCGATCAGCCGGCCCAGCCGGTTGACGAGGTCGAATCCAACGAGGTCGAATCCAACGAGATCCAATCCAACGAGATCCAATCCAACGAGGTCGGATCCGTCAGCGCAGCAGTGCACCGGCAGGCATCCCCGTCTCGCGACGGCCTCATCGCCAGCTTGCTGATCGCTGCGTTCGTCGTCGTCGTCGACCAGGTCACCAAACGAATCGCCGTCAGTCAGCTCGACGATTCGTTGCCGGTGCACGTCATCTGGACGCTGCAGTGGCACCTGACCCACAACAGCGGCATGGCCTTCAGCCGCGGCACCGGGATCGGTCCGATTCTCGGAGCGCTGGCGCTGGTGGTTGTCGTCGTGCTGGTGATCAGCCTCGGTCGACACGGCACCCGCGGCGGCAAGTTCGCCGTTGGGCTGGTGGTCGGCGGTGCTGTCGGCAACCTCGCCGACCGACTGTTCCGTGGCGATGGATGGCTGCGCGGCAGCGTCGTCGACTTCATCGACTTCCAGTGGTGGCCGATCTTCAACATCGCCGATTCGGCGATCTGCATCGGTGGTGCATTGCTCGTCCTCTGGGCGATTTTCAAATCGACGAGAGACAAGTCGACCAGCGTCGAGCGGGTGTCGAAGTGATCGAGGAATTGATTCCGCCGATGCTCGCCGGCGAGCGACTCGACCGCATCGTGGCGATGCTCTCAGATGTCAGCCGCACCGTTGCCACCGAACTGATCGAGGGTGGCCATGTTCTGGTCGGCGGCACGGTGGCAACGTCCGGCAAGGTGCGGATGAAAGAGTCTGTGGCTGTGTCGATCGATACCTCGTTCGTCCCGGTTCCGCAGATGCCCCAGGCCGACGACAGCATCCCGATCACGCTGGTGTACGAGGACGATGAAATCATCGTCATCGACAAGCCGGCTGGGCTCGTCGTTCATCCTGCGACGGGTAACGAGACAGGAACGCTCGTGAACGGACTGCTGGCGTTGTTCCCGGAAATCGCCGACGTCGGCCAGCCGGAGCGTCCCGGCGTCGTCCACCGACTCGACGTCGGTACGTCCGGATTGATGATCGTCGCCAGAACGCAGGACGCATACGACGAACTCGTCGAGAAGCTGCGCGACCACGAGGTCGAACGAGTCTACCGAGCGCTCGTCTGGGGATCGCCTGAGGCACCGAATGGTCTGATCGACGCGCCGTTGGGTCGTGACGCACGTGAGCCGTTGAAGATGGCCGTCAACGCCAATGGGCGTGAGGCGAGGACCCACTTCCAGGTCGACGAGCGCTTCACGCATCCGCCGACTTCTCTACTGACGTGTCGTCTGGAAACGGGTCGAACGCATCAGATCAGGGTCCACCTCACAGCTATCGGCCATCCTGTCGTTGCCGATTCGACCTACGGCGGGCGGCGGGCGACGCTCGGCCTCAAGCGCCCGTTCCTGCACGCCACACACCTCTCGTTCGAACATCCGATCACCAACGAGCCGGTCCATTTCGACTCCCCGATGCCAGCAGACTTACTCGAGGTCGTCACCAGACTCCGAGCCGACACCGGCGAGATCTAGCGCTCGGGCTCGTCGAGTCAACTCCAGATGGTGACGTAGATCGGGGGTTTGAAGCGGGTGGCCGAAACGCCGAGGCCAAGGTGGTGCATCTCGTGGAGTGCATCGGGTGTCGACAGGAATCGTGCGAACCGTCCTGCCATCGAAGTTCGGCGATCCGCAGCCAGTGTCGACGCGTGCCACAGCGAATCCCGCGGTGTTCCATCGACGGCGAGGCGGACCAGCGTGGGGGTCGCCCGCAGATCGCCGAGCAGATGGTCGACCGCCGGCGCGATGCCTTCTCCGGTGACCGCTGCGGCGATCGCCGCCGCTTGATTGGGGAACACCCGGATGCGTTCCTCCGGAATTCGCAACTGGGCGATCAACTTGGCGACCTCGGTATGCGGATCGAGGCCGGACGGATCGACGAGCCACGTCTCGTTGGAGAGATCGGAGAACTGGCAGCGTCGAGCGGCCAAGCGATGGTCTGAACGAGCGACGACGACCATTCTCCAGCGCAACAGTGGTTGCACTGCGAGCTTGTTGGAACGCCCGGCGGGCAACGAACCGAGGGCGACGTCGGCGAGACGTTCCTCCAACAGCACGGTCATTTCCTCGGCAGTGGCGATACCGAGGTTGATCTCGACATTGATCACCCTGCTGGCGAAGCTGTGCAGCAGCGACGGGGCGATGGCATCGGCGATCGTGCTCGTGGCGACGATCCGCAGCAGTTCAGGCGCATTGTTGCTCGAGCGTGCTGCCATCTCGGCGTCGATGGCCAAGCTGACCATCTGCGAGGCCATGCCGACGATTCGCTGTCCCGCCGGCGTCAGTTCCATCGTTGTTCCGGTGCGAACGATCAACGGGTCACCGAGATGTTGGCGGAGTGCGGCGAGCGCCTGGGACACTGCCGGTTCACTGACGCCGAGCGTCGTCGCCGCAGCTTTGACAGAGCCGAGGCGGGTGACGAGCACGAACACTTTCAACTGTGTCAGCGTCATTGCGGCGAATACTACGGCCGTCCTGCACGACGGGCGAGTCGGTGGAGTGATGCCGATAACCCTTTGCTTATGGAAGCCTTGCCGAGCGATTGCTGCGGGTGCACACTCGTCTTCGAGCGAGCCAGCGGGCACGCCGCAAAGGGGGAACATGCAGACTCCTGCACCGTTCGAATACGAGCGGGCCACCAGCGTCAATCATGCTGTGGCCCTACTCGAACAACTCGGGCCTGAAGCCAGACTGGTGGCAGGGGGTCACTCGCTGCTCCCGATGATGAAGCTGCGGCTTGCCCGTCCTGAACATCTCATCGACATCAACGACCTCGTCGCCGACCTCTCGTACATTCGCGTCGATGGCGATGAGCTGTGCATCGGCTCGATGACGCGACACTCCGAAATGCTCTCCTCGGCGATCGTCGGCCAGCACTTTGCCATCATCCATGATGCCGAACGCGTCATCGCCGACCCGGTCGTTCGTAATCGTGGCACCGTCGGCGGATCGATCGGCCAGGCAGACCCGTCAGAGGACCTGTCGGCGGTCTTCAGTGCCGCCCGTGCGTCGATCGTCGTCACCGGCACAGCCGGAACACGCACGGTCGACGCCAGGGAGTTCCACGTCGGTCCGTACGAGACCGTCTGCGGACCGGCAGAGATCATCATCGAGGTGCGCATCCCGATCCGCGCCGGTATCGGCAGCAGCTACCAGAAGGTCGAGCGCCGAGCGGGCGACTGGGCCGTCGCCGCTGCCGGTGCATGCGTCTGGCTCGACGGCGACACGATCACCGATGTCGGGATCGGACTGACTGCCGTCGGGGCGAAGCACTTCTACGCGCCTGACGCCGAGGCTTCACTGATCGGCAAGGCAGCGACCGAGGAGAACATCGTCGCCGCAGGTGTGCTCGCCGCCGCTGCAAGCAAACCGACCACGGATCAACGCGGCCCCGCCGAATACAAACGTCACCTCGCCGGGGAACTCACCACCAGGGCACTGCGCACCGCCATCGCCAGAGCCGTCGCCACGAACAAGGGATCCTGATATGGAAATTCATCTGACCGTCAACGGCGAGGCGATGTCAGCGGAGGTCGAGCCGCGCACCCTGCTCGTGCACGTGATCCGCGACCACCTCGGGCTGACGGGGACGCACTGGGGTTGCGACACCTCGAACTGCGGGGCATGCGTCGTCCACCTCGACGGTATCCCCGCCAAGAGTTGCACCGTGCTCGGGGCGATGGCAGACGGCCACAGCATCAGCACTGTCGAAGGCATGGAGAACGCCGACGGCCTCGACCCCGTACAGGAAGGCTTCATGCGATGCCACGGGCTGCAGTGCGGGTTCTGCACGCCGGGGATGATGCTGACGAGCAGGTGGCTGCTCGACAACAATCCCGACCCGACCGAACACGAGATCCGCGAAGCGCTGAGCGGCCAACTGTGCCGATGCACCGGCTACGACAACATCATCAAATCGGTCCAGTGGGCCGCAGCACACCCGAGGGAGACGGTCTCATGACCATACTCGACGACGCTCCGGCGACCGGAGAAGCAGCAGCGCCGATTTCGGCAGGCGGCAACCCGATCGGCTTCGGAAACATGCTTCGCAAGGAGGACGTCCGTTTCCTCCGTGGACGTGGCAACTACCTCGACGACATCACGATGCCCGGCATGCTCCACGGCGCAATCCTCGCCAGCCCGTATGCCCATGCGCGGATCGTCTCGATCGACACGTCCGCTGCGCTGGCGCACCCGAAGGTCAAGGCTGTCATCACCGGGGCGATGCTCGACGGGTTGAAGCTCGCATGGATGCCGACGCTGTCGGCCGACGTGCAGGCCGTTCTGGCGACCGACAAGGTCCGCTACCAGGGCCAGGAGGTCGCCTTCGTCATCGCCGAAGACCGCTATTCGGCACGTGATGCGCTGGAACTCATCGACGTCGAGTACGAGGTCCTCGAACCGATGATCGATGCACGACGGGCGCTCGACGCCGACGCCCCCCTGGTGCGTGACGAGATCGAGGGCAGGACCGACAACCACATCTTCGACTGGGAGGCCGGCGATCAGGCGAAGTCGGACGCGGCGTTCGAGGCTGCTGACGTCTCCGTCTCGCTCGACATGCTCTACCCACGGTCGCATCCTGCGCCGATGGAGACGTGTGGTTCGCTCGCTTACATGGACCCGGTCACCGGTCAGTTGACGGCGTACATCACCAGCCAGGCGCCGCACGCCCATCGGACGATCTACGCGCTCGTCGCCGGGATCCCTGAGCACAAGATCCGCGTGATCTCGCCGGACATCGGCGGCGGTTTCGGCAACAAGGTGCCGATCTATCCCGGCTACGTGTTGGCGGTCGTCGGTTCGATCGTCACCAAGAAGCCGGTGAAGTGGGTCGAGGATCGTTCCTCGAACCTGATGACGACCGGCTTTGCGCGTGATTATCACATGCACGGCGAGATCGCCGCGACCGCAGATGGCACGATCCAGGCGGTGCGGGTCAACGTGCTCGCAGACCACGGCGCCTTCAATGCCACGGCGCAGCCGACGAAGTTCCCTGCCGGTCTGTTCCACATCTTCACCGGGTCGTACGACTTTCCGGCAGCCCATTGCAAGGTCACCGGCGTCTATACGAACAAGGCGCCCGGCGGCGTCGCCTACGCCTGCTCGTTCAGGATCACCGAGGCGGTCTATCTGATCGAGCGGCTCGTCGACCGTCTCTCCGACGAGCTCGGTATCGATCCGGCGGAGTTGCGGATGAAGAACCTGCTGCAGCCGGAACAGTTCCCGTACACCACCCCGACGGGGTGGGAGTACGACTCCGGCAACTACCCGGCAGCGCTGACGAAGGCGATGAAGATCGCCGGGTACGCCGAACTGCGCAAGGAGCAGGCGGAGAAACGGGCCCGTGGCGAGTACATGGGCATTGGCATCTCGTTCTTCACCGAAGGCGTCGGCGCCGGACCGAAGAAGCACATGGACATCCTCGGCCTCGGTATGGCAGACGGCTGCGAGATGCGTGTCCATCCCACTGGCAAGGCGCAGATCCGCCTGTCGGTACAGACGCAGGGTCAGGGCCACGAGACGACGTTCGCCCAGATCGTCGCCCACGAACTCGGCATCCCGCCAGAGGATGTCGAGGTCATCCACGGTGACACCGACAACACGCCGTTCGGCCTCGGCACATACGCCTCGCGGTCGACGCCGGTATCCGGCGCAGCCGCCGCCGTCGTCGCCAGGCGAGTTCGCGACAAGGCGCGTATCGTTGCCGCTGCGGCGCTGGAGTGCTCAGCTGACGACCTCGAGTGGGAACTCGGACGCTGGCAGGTCAAGGGCGATCCGGAGCAGGGCAAGACGATCCAGGAGATCGCCATGCTGGCGCACTCCTCGCTGGAATTGCCAGAAGGGGTCGAAGGTCACCTCGATGCATCTGCGGTGTACAACCCGCCGAACCTGACATATCCGTTCGGCGCCTACATCTGCGTCGTCGACCTCGATGCCGGAACCGGGCAGGTCAAGGTCCGCCGCTTCATCGCCGTCGACGACTGCGGCCCGCGTATCAACCCGATGATCGTCGAAGGCCAGGTGCATGGCGGCCTCGCCGACGGGATCGGTATGGCGCTGATGCAGTCGATCGCCTTCGACAGCGACGGCAACTGCCTCGGCGGTTCGTTCATGGACTACCTGCTGCCGACATCGATGGAGGTCCCGACGTTCGAGACCGGGATGACCGTCACGCCATCGCCGCACCATCCGCTCGGTACCAAGGGCGTCGGCGAATCGGCGACTGTCGGGTCGCCGCCCGCCGTCGTCAACGCAGTCATCGACGCGCTGAAGCCGTTCGGTGTCAAGCATGCCGATATGCCGTTCACGCCGGCGCAGGTGTGGCTGGCAATGCAGGGTCGCCCAGCGCGTACCGACCTCGCCTTCGAGGACTCTGGTCCGTCCACGCTCGGCAACAAATGACGCGAGGCAATCCATGAGTCGGGCGGAGATTGCCGAGCGGGCAGCTGAGTTGCGGCGGCGGCGGGTGCCGTTCGTCCACGCGCGGGTCGTGCTCGCCGAGCGGCCGACGAGCGCCAAGCCAGGCGACGAGGCGCTCGTCATGTCTGACGGGACGATGGACGGATTCGTCGGTGGCGACTGCGCGGAGTCGACAGTCCGCGCCCAGGCGCTGGCGCTGCTCGACTCCGGCGAGTCGGTCGTCCTGAGGATCAGCCCGACGCCGGAACCGCCACAGGCCGGCAAGGTGACGATGCACAACCCGTGCCTGTCAGGCGGCACGCTCGAGATCTTCCTCGAACCGCAACGTCCTGCACCGCTCGTGGTTGTCGTCGGGGACGCGCCGGTCGCCAGGGCGCTGATCGCCATCGGTCTTGCGCTCGGTTACGAGATGATCGCCAATCCCGATGAACTTCCCGCCGACGCCAGTGCGGTCGTCGTTGCCTCGCACGGGCGCGACGAGACCGATGTGCTCGCAACTGCGCTGCGCGCCGACGTTCCGTATGTCGGCCTCGTCGCCAGTCGCAAACGTGGTGGCGCCGTCGTCGAGTCGTTGGACATCTGTTCCTCGATGAAGGCGCGCGTGGTGACGCCGGCCGGTCTCGATATCGGGGCGTTCAACCCGGAGGAGGTGGCGTTGTCGATCCTTGCCGACATCGTCGACCGCCGGCCCCGTCCGAACGGCAGGACGATCAGTGGCGACGAGCGTGAGTTGGCCGACGATGTCGCAACGAATCAGCGGGTGGTGATTGCGACAGACCCGGTTTGTCACATGACTGTTGCGGCCGTCGAGACCTCGCTCCATTTCGATCACGAGGGCGAGCGTTACTTCTTCTGCGGGAGTGGCTGCCTGCGCGCCTTTGCCGACGCTCCGGCATCATTTGTCGGATGATCGCCGACCCAGCCGCCGTAACCGTTGCCGCAATCGTCGCCCAACTCGACGAGGTCGGCTATCTCGCAGACGCCGGGCTGGCGACAGCACTGACACTCGCTGTCCGCCTGCGCCAGCCACTACTCCTCGAGGGTGAGGCTGGTGTCGGCAAGACGGAAGCTGCCAAGTCGATCGCCCAGATCCTCGACACCCCGCTCGTCCGCCTGCAGTGCTACGAGGGCATCGACGTCAACGAAGCGCTGTACGAATGGAACTACCAGCGTCAACTGTTGGCGATCCGCCTCGCCGAATCGGAGAAACGTGCGCTCGTCGACGGTGATCTGTTCTCCCCGGAATTCCTGCTGGAACGGCCCGTGCTTCGAGCGTTGCGCCATCGAGGGCCGCGTCCCGCTGTGCTGTTGATCGACGAGATCGACCGCGCAGACGATGAGTTCGAGGCCTTCCTGCTGGAGATGCTGGCTGAGGCATCGGTGACTATCCCGGAACTCGGAACGATACGGGCGACCGAACGGCCGATCGTCATTCTCACCTCCAACCGCACGCGCGATCTGCACGATGCGCTCAAGCGTCGTTGCCTGTACCACTGGATCGACTACCCGCCGGCCTCGGTGACCGCTGAGATCATCCGCCGCCGGGTTCCGGAATCGGCGAGACCGTTGGCCGATCTCGTCGCCCAGTCTGTCGCCAGACTGCGGACGTTGGAGTTGCAGAAGCTGCCCGGTGTCGCCGAGGCGATCTCATGGGCGCACTCGTTGGATGCGCTCGGGCTGGCGCTCGACGCCTCTGCGGCCGACGTCACGCTCGGTTCGGTGATCAAGTACCGCCAGGACCGTCAGTTGGTGCTCGACCGCGGCCTCGACTGGCTCGTCGGCTCCCATTCGTGACGACGTCGTCCATCTCGCCCGTGTCGCCCATCTCGTCGGTGTCGTCGGTGTCGTCGGTGTCGTCGGTGTCGTCGGTGTCG
>JAYTOR010000249.1:0-6209 GCA_043747685.1 Actinomycetota bacterium | reverse complement strand
CATTTTCGCGGCGGATCGAGTCACGGATCGGGCGCCGTCTCGCCATGCAGGCTACGGTGACGAAGTCGTCCCGATGGCCGTTCAAAATGGTCGATCGGTCAGAGCGCTAGGTCATGGAGGTCCGCTCATGAAAGTTGCGGTTGATTACGATTCCTGTGCAGCGACGGGCGTCTGTGCCCAGGTCTGCCCCGATGTCTTCGAGGTCCGCAGCGACGGCTACCTCTACGTCCTCATCGAGGAGCCGCCGGAATCGATGCGCGCTGCCGTCACGGAAGCCGCAGAGTCCTGCCCGACCGAGGCGATCACCGTCGAAGGCTGAGGGCCTGCGGGCAAGCGAGCAGCCCGTCCATACGAGTAGTACAACGCCCCACGGTGCGAACGAAATACTCGGTCAGGCGGTCACGGCGCGGACGAACGACCTGCAGTGTTACCGAGGAACGATCCGACGGACAGCACATGGACGTTGACGATGCCTGGCGCGTTACGCAGGCGCTCGATCACGTCGGCGGGCACCGGGCCGGTCGGTGCGATCAGCATCAGCGCCGAGCCTGGCTGCTCGCTGCGACCGACACCCATGTCAGCGATGTTGATGCCCTCTTCGCCGAGCAGGGTGCCGACGATGCCGATGACACCGGGACGGTCGTCGTTCCGCACGACGAGCATGTTGTCGGCAGGCGGGATGTCGGCGGTGTGCCCGTCGACCCTCACGATGCGAGGCTCGCTACGACGACCCGTCAACGTGGCGGCGATCTCGTGGTCGCCTCCACGGAGAGTAATGAGGTTCACGTAATCGGGCGACGACGAACAGTTGACTTCGCGTACGTCGACGCCGTGTTCCTTGGCCAACTGTGGAGCGTTGACGTAAGTCACGACGTCCTCGCTGACGGCACCGAAGAACCCCTTGAGGACCGAGAGCGTGAGTATGCGTTGGTCGTACTGGGCGATCTCACCCTCCACGCAGATCTCCAGCACGGCCGGCGCCTGCTCGACGAGGGCGGCGAACAGCCGGCCGAGACGCTCGGCCAATGGCAGGAACGGACGCATCGTCTCATTGGCGGCGACGGCGCTGACATTGACGGCGAACGGGACGAACTCGTTCGCCAACGCCAGTTGTACCATGTCGGCGATCACGTCGCCTGCCTTGTCCTGAGCCTCACGAGTCGACGCGCCGAGGTGTGGGGTGATAACGATCGAGTCGAGTTCGAACAGCGGCGACGACGTCGTCGGTTCCTTCTCGAAGACGTCGAGCGCTGCACCGGCGATGATGCCATCACGAACTGCATCCGCAAGCGCTGCCTCGTCGACGATGCCGCCACGGGCGACGTTGATGATGCGCAGGGTCGGCTTCGCCTTGAGCAGCAGATCTCGCCCGATGATGCCGACGGTTTCCTTGTTCTTCGGTAGATGAACGGTGAGGAAGTCAGCCTCGGCAACGAGTTGGTCGAGGGTCATCAGTTCGACGCCCATCTGGCGGGCCCGTTCCGCGGAGACGAATGGATCGTAGGCGACCAGGCGCATGCCGAACGCTGCGGCGCGGATGGCGACGAGCTTGCCGATCTGCCCGAGCCCGACGACGCCGAGCGTCTTGTCGGACAGTTCGACACCCTCCCATTTCGAGCGTTCCCAGCGGCCGGCCTTCAATGCCGCATGGGCCTGGGGAACATTTCGGGCCTGCGCAAGCAGCAACGCCATCGTGTGTTCCGCCGCAGAGATGATGTTGGACTGCGGTGCGTTGACGACCATCACCCCCTTACGGGTGGCGGCATCGACATCCACATTGTCCAGGCCGATCCCGGCGCGTCCGACGACGAGCAGTTCATCGGCTGCGTCGAGGACCTCGGATGTCACATTCGTCGCCGAGCGAATGATGAGTGCATGTACTCCGCGAATTGCTGTGAGCAGCTCGGATGGGGACAGCCCGAGCTGAATGTCGACGTCGTGCCCGGCGTCACGCAGACGATCGAGCCCGCCGTCGGCGATTTCCTCGGAAACCAGAATTCGTGCCATCCCCCAATGATGGTGGCACGATCAACAAACGACCCAACGATTGGACGGAAAGTCCGCAAACGCCGGGCCGCACCCTTCCGCGCGCCATCGGGGGCGATATGGTGTTCTCGCTGTTCAGGGGTGTGGTTCCTCTGGCGGCGAGCCGACCGAGCGATGCAGGAGACCAGTGTGGGCCACCTCTTTTTGTCAGAAGAATGGGTCGAGGCGACCAAGGCCATTCGCACGAAGTACGAAGGCCAGACGCCGAAGGTCGAAACGTCGATCCGCCTGAGCCTGGTCATCACCGATGCACCGTTCGGTGGCGGCACGATCAACAGCTTCATCGACTCGTCGTCCGGCGACCTGCTGATGGATGTCGGTGCGCTGGACAACCCGGACGCGACGATCACCACTGACTACGAGACGGCCCGTAAGATATTCGTCGAGCAGGATCAGGCAGCCGGAATGCAGGCGTTCATGACCGGCAAGATCAAGGTGCAGGGTGACCTGATGAAAATGATGGCGCTGCAGACAGCCGTCCCCTCGAACGAATTGACGCACCAGATCGCAGACGAGATCAAGGCGATGACGGACTGAACTGCGATTCCGGCGGTTCGCTTCGCGGTTGACGTACGATCCGCAGGGTGACGAACGCCGACGTCGAGCGCACCACTGCGTTGCTGTCGCCGTCAAGGCGGTACATGACGAAGCACAGGCTGCTGGTCATCGCCGCCATCAGCCTGCCGATCATCCTCATCGTGACCGGGCTCGTACTGGTCTTCGCCAACCTCGGCGGTGATTCGAGACCTGCGGCTCGGCCGGCGATTCCACGGACGAGGACGCCAGCGGGCATCACCGCCGCAGCGATTGCTCCACTTCGGCCGATTCCGTCCGTACTCCCGACCGTCGACCCTCAGACACAGGCAGTCGCCGTCGCACAGGCGCTGGCGACTAACTTCGCCAGACATGACTATGCAGCGGCTCGCGCCATCAGCCCGATGACCCAGGACGACGCCTCGCTGGCGAAGCAGTACCAACCGGTCACCAAACTCACCGTTGTTCCCGTCGACATCACACCGATCGGACCGAGCCAGTTCCGGCTGCGGCTCGGACTCGTCTCCCAGCAGTCGTCGCAGAACACTCCGTCGACCGTCTTCTACTGCGTCGATTGGACTGTCGATGCGGCCGACGACACCGTCGTCCAGGGCAAGTCGGCATCGCTGAAGACCGTACAGGCACAGGTCGAAGCCACCGAGTTCCCAGCGTTCGTACCGACGTGTCACAACGCCGCGCTCACCTGAGCTGACGGCCGTGGCTACCCCGGCGCAGCTCACCGCCGCCAACGAACGGCCCCCGTCAGCTCGATCGCCATCATTGCCGAAGCCGACAGCGCACTGACCTGCCGGCGCAGCGCGGTGGCTCTGGCGATGTCGGCGGTCGATGGAGGATCGCCGGCACCGAGCAGCCCGCGGTCTTCGACCCGGCCGTCATAGCGATTGATGCCGCCGAGACGGATGCCGAGACGGTGGGCGAAGGCACCCTCGATCAGCCCGCCGTTCGGTGACGGGTGAGACCTCGCCTGATCGACAACACTGCGCCAGAGCGAACGCCGGTCGTTCATCGGCACGATCGTCAGCGCGGATGTCAGTCGAGCGGGCAGCCAGTTGACGAGGTCATCGAGTCGGGCGCTGGCCCATCCGAAGCGCTCGTAGCGCTCGGTGTGGTGCCCGACCATTGCGTCCATCGTGTTGATCGCCCGATACGCAAGGACAGCTGGCGCCCCGCCGAGGGCAGCCCACATCATCGGTGCGGTGACCGCATCGACGGTGTTCTCGGCGACCGACTCGATCGTTGCCCGGGTGATTTCCTCGGCCGTCAAGGTGTCGCTACGCCGTCCGACGAGCGAGCGCACGGCGTTTCTGGCCTGTTGGAGGTCGTTGCCCTGCAACTGTTCGCCGACGCGCTGCGCCTCCGTATCGAGCATCCTGCCGGCGATGCTGAAGCTCGCCGCCACCACGCACGCCAGGCGCCGGCCGAGCAGGCGGTCGAGTATGAGTCCGGCTGCGGCACCCAGTGCAACTCCGGCGGCCGTGTATGTCGCGCCGAGCAGACGGGAGTCCCGATAGACCGTTCGTTCCACCCGCAGCATCGTCGTTCCGAACCAGGCAACGGGATGCCAGCGCGTGGGGGGTTCCCCGAGGAGCCGATCGACGACGACAGCGACAGCAGCAGCACCAGGTTCGATGCGCCGATGTTAAGGCGTGGAGCGGGCGTTACACGCTGAGGACGGTGCAGGCGGAGATCCCCGGGGCACCGTAGACGTGGGTGAAGGCCGTCTTGACGTCGTTCTTCACCTGGCGTGCTCCGCCCTGGCCGCGTAACTGGACGACAGATTCGAACACCTGTCGGAGGCCGGATGCCCCGATCGGCTCGCCGTTCGCCAGGCAGCCGCCGTCGGTGTTGACCGGTAGCGAACCGTCGAGTTGCGTTGCTCCACTACGGATCAGGTCCTCCTGGCCACCATCTGCAACGAAGCCGCACTCGGCAAGATGCATGACCTCGGCACCTGACTCTGTGTCCTGCACCTGGACGACATCGATCTCGTCAGGCCCGACCCCGGCCTGTTCGAACGCCGCCTTCGCCGCGGCGACCGACGGCGAGTTGCCGCGCTGGTCGGCAAGGCTCGGGTTGAAGACCTCGAACGAGCCGAACGGGCGTGATCGCAAAACGGCGGAACGTAGCAGCACCGGCTTGTCGGTGAACTTCGAGGCAATTTCGGTGTTGGCGAGTACGAGCCCGACGCCGCCTTCACCGGGCGAGCAGAACATGTACTGCGTCAGCGGGTTGGCGATCATCGTCGATTCAAGGATCTGCTCCTCTGTCATCGGTGCCCTGCGCCAGGCGTTGGGGTTGAGCGAACCGTTGTGGAACGCCTTGGCGGCGACCTTGGCAAGCGTCTCCCTGGTGATACCGAACTCGTGCATATAGCGCTGGATCTTCATGCCGAAGAACTGCGTCGTGAGCATCATTCCCGTCTGGCCGTACCAGTCGCCGATTCCGTAATCGGACGGCTGCGGATCGAATGCGCCACGGGGGTGCTTATCGAATCCGATCACCATCACGACGTCGGCGGCGCCCGCCTTGATGGCGTTGTAGGCGCTGATCAGTGCACTGCCACCAGTGGCGCAACCGTTTGACACGTTGATGAACGGCACACCGGTGAGGCCGAGCGTGCTGACGAGCGTGTCGGCATTGCCGGCGGCCGCCGACCCGCCGAAGGCGTACTGCACGTCGCTCCACTGCGCGCCGGCGTCGGCCAGCGCTGCTCTGGCGGCGAAGGCACCCTGCTCCATCCCGCTGATGTCGTGGCGCCCGAACGGGTGCATCCCGACTCCGACAATCGCTACATCGCTCATTTCAGGCTCCTGTGTTCGAAGGGTTCGCTGCGGTCGTGAAGACTGCGTGTCGGGCTGCAGATACTGGTTGGAAGGCGAAGGTGACGAGGGCGTCGTCCGTCACCGACGAGTGAAACGGGACGATGACGAGTTCCATAGGCATGCCGATTTTCACATCGTCGACCGCGACGCCGACGATCAGTGTCTCGACCTTGACTTCGCCAGGGAGCGCGACGTAACCAACGAGGTACGGGGTGAAGTCGACGGGACCCTCGTAGGGAGGTGATTTCGGGCGGAAGCCCTGGACGGTCCATGTCCACAGTTCACCGGTCGTCGCCAGCAGGTACTGCTCGGTGTCGTTGGCGGTGCACCGCGAACATCCGCTCGTCGACGGGAACGTCACCAACCCGCACGCCTTGCAGCGGCTGCCGATCAGGCGCGGCTGCTCGGCCGGCCAGGTGAAGAGTCCTGCCTCGATCGCCCGAGCAGTGGTATCGACCGTTTCCGTCAACACAGTCATATTCGTCCCCCTCGTGGACTTCGTCGTATTCCTCATAATATATGTCAAGACGTATCGAGTGCTAGAGGGGCCACCATGACGACGACAGAAATCCCTGCTTCATCCTCGACCGACCTCGACGGTTTCCGCCGTCAGGTCCGTGCCTTCCTGGCGAGCAACCTCGGCCCGAAGGATCAGGGCCGCCCAACGAATGCCGGCACGCCCGACCACGGCGACCTCGATGTCTCCATCTTCCACGACCTGACGTTCGAGCAGGAGCAGGCGCTCGTCGCCAGGCGTTGCGAGTGGCAGGCGCTGAAGTTTGCGGC
>JAYTOR010000248.1:0-3213 GCA_043747685.1 Actinomycetota bacterium | reverse complement strand
GCTGGCCTCGGCTCCCAATCGATTTTCGGGGCGTCTCGATAGAGGCGCTCGATCTCGTAGAACCGGCGCTGCTCTTCTGAAAAGACGTGGATCACGACGTCGCCGTAGTCGATCAGCACCCATTGTTGATCCGAGAGCCCTTCGATCCGCAGCGGCGAGCGGTCATGTTCGGCACGGACGGCGTCCTCGACGGCGTCGGCGATCGTGCGCACGAGGCGGCGGTTGTTGGCGCTCGTGACGACGAACGCCTCGGCGATGACAATGACTTCGCTGACATCGAAGATGACGATCTCCGTGCCCTTCTTGTCATCGGATGCAGTGGCCGCCGTCCGGGCGATGGCGATTGCTGCGGGTGAGGAGCTCATGGTTTCTTCTTTGCTTTCGTGGTTGCCGGCGCAGCGGTCGTCGTCACCTCGACTGTCGTCGCAGCGGCGGTCGGTGTCGTCGGCGTCATCGTGGTCGTCGTGGTCGTCGCCGCTGTGTTGGCCGTGGCGTTTGCCGTCACCGAAGCATTGAAATCCTCGCCGAGGGTGATGATCACGTTGACGCCATCGATCGCCAGCGACGTCGGTGCGACGGTTGGGGCCTGCCCGAGGGTAGCGCCGAGCATCTTGGCAGCGGCCAGATAGCTCTGGTCACTGACCGACACCATAGAAGTCGCCGGAGGCGTGCCGGTCGGAACGGTCACCAGTACGACGTTCGCTCCGGAGAACAGGAAGCGAGCAATTGCGGTCTGCGTGACAAGGTCGCTGAAGGCGCTCTTGACGTAGACGGTCGGTCCGTCATTGGCAGGTGATACCGACGCCGGTACCAGTCTGGCCATCAGCCAGGCGACCTCGGTGACATCGACGCTGACGGTTCCTGCCGGGGTCGTCGGGGTCACATTGCGTTGCAGACCGGCAAGTTGATAGACGTTCACAGACGCTGCGAGCAAGCTCGAAAAGAGGGTCGGGAAGTCCTTCGGGGCAGGAATCACGACGTTCTGCGTGACCCCGCACGTCGGCGTCCCGGTGGTCGGCGCAGTCGCAGCCATAGTCGTGGCAGTGCTGGTCCCCGAGTGAACCGACGCAACGGCAGTGGGCCCGGACGCCGCAGACCCCGACACACCTGCGCCGATACGTGCCGCCACTGCCAGCCACACGGCGCGTTCACGTTCGAGTCGGACGCCTTCGGTGTCGGTCGATCCCTGCGCAGCCAACAATGTGCCGACCTGCGCCGGTGCAATCGTCGCTGCGCCGGCAGGGAACAGCTGTGTGTCGGCACCATTTGCACCCTGCTGCGTCACGGGTGCCGTCAACGACACCGAGATCTGACCGACCGGCGTCAGCTGGGTGCCGAGGGCAACAGCGTCCTCGACCACGATCATGCTCGAGGTGATGCCCAGCACACCATCGACGCCGTTCTTCAATGCACCAGCGCCACCAGACGTGAAAAGGCTGTTCACCGGCCCCGACGTTCCGTCCGGCAGCACGACCGTGGTCGTCGCCGGCACGATCACGACGGTTCCGCCTGAGTAGACGCCCTTGACTGCCGGCTTCAGCGCCAGCAGTTCGATCGACGTAACCTTGTGGTCGGGGTCGGTGAGCGCCAACACTGCCGTCGGGGTTGCCTGGATATAGGTGAGGGCGACGTTACTGACCGCACAGCGGCCCTCGGTACTCGTCTTCAACAGCCGCCAGGCATGCGTACCGAGGACGGGAATGGTGACGAGTGAACCGGCGACGACAACGCTGGCGAGCATCGTTCGGCGTCGCCGTTTGCGGACCGATGCCGTCACTGATCGTCGCCCGTATACAAGGAACGGGACGCTATCGCTCTCAGCACCGGCTGTGTGAGCAGGTAGTCGAGCGGGCGGCCGTCATGGAAACGGGCTCGCAGATCGGTGCTCGACACCTCTAGGCGCGGCACCTCGACGCGCACCCACGCTGTCAACGGTGGCAGTTCGACCGGAACACCTGGCCGGTCGACGACCACCATGCGAGACTGTTCGATCACCTGTTCGTACCGAGCCCACGTTCCGAGTCCTGCAGCGGCATCGTCGCCGACGATCGTGAAGAGCTCGGAACCCGGATAGCGCTGCGCCAACGACGACAACGTATCGGCGGTGAAACTCGGACCGCCGTGGTCGATTTCCAACCGTCCAGCCTCCAATCCCTCGACGTTGGCGACCGCAGCTTCTACGAGCGCAAAGCGGTCCTCCGAACTGGTGATCGCCCGAGTCCCCTCCTTCTGCCACGGCACATGCGCCACCATCAAGATGACGATGTCGAGGCCGAGGGCGTGACGGACATTGACGGCCGTCACCAGGTGACCGACATGGGGTGGGTCGAAGGTGCCGCCGAAGAGTCCGATGCGCATCGTCCTGGTGGCGGCAGCGGATGGCGTGGCAGTCGAGGCGACACCGCTGGTCGAGACGACACCGGTGCCAGCGGCAGCGCCGCTGGTCGAGGCGCTGATCGCGTCCGTTGACCCGCTCCGCTGAGCCAGTGGCAACGCAGAAGTCGACATCGGCCGTCATGATATGCCGCGCTCGGCTGTGCGTGCGGGACGAACATCCTGAGTAGCCGATGGAACAGGCCGAATGGACGTGACTCGGGGGCGACGGATGTGTTACTGTTCTACGTCCCCCCGGCGTCCCCAAATGCAACCGCGTCGGAAGCTCTCCCTAGTCACCGTTCGGCGTCACGAGTTTCGACACCGATCGCCGCATCTGCGATGCGCCTTCTTCACACACCACGACGGGGATGTGTGAACTATGACACGCAGGGTACAGATACCCATCCGGAATGCCACCCACAAACGAACTGTTGACGGAACTGCCATGAATGATTCAATCGGTCTTTATCTCAATGACATCGGAAAAGTCCCGCTTCTCAACGCCGAGGAGGAGCGTCAACTGTCCCGAACCATCGAACTCGGGCGCGAGGCAGCGGTCAAGCTCGGCGCTGGCTCGAAGGGTCGCGACTTGGCCAATGCCGTCAAGGACGCCGCCAAGGCGAAGGATCGTTTCATCCGCGCCAACCTGCGCCTCGTCGTCAGCATCGCCCGCCGCTACCCGCTGCCCCAGGGCATGGATCTCGGCGATCTCATCCAGGAAGGCAACCTCGGCCTCGAGCATGCTGTCGACAAGTTCGACTGGCGCCGTGGCTTCAAATTCTCGACCTACGCAACGTTCTGGATCCGCCAGGCAATCGGCCGTGCCCTCGACCAGAA
>JAYTOR010000247.1:0-2265 GCA_043747685.1 Actinomycetota bacterium | reverse complement strand
TCGACCTGCTGTTCGAGGAAAGCACGAGTTCGAATCGCGTGGTCGGTTTGATTGCCGCCAATTGCAGGCGTCCACCTTCGGCTTCGGCAAGTGAACGTGCAAGCGCCAGTCCGATGCCGTGCGGTCGCTGCAGTGCTCCCGTGACCGGCTCCGCAGTCCGTTCCCGTCGAAGGAAGACAGCCTCCGGACTGCCAGACATTCCAGCCCCCTCGTCGCCGACGCCGACGATCACACCACCGTCGACTGCTCGCATCGACAGGGTGATGGTTCCGCTGCCGTGGCGCATCGCATTGTCGACGAGTACGTCGATGATGTTGGTGACCGCAGACGGCGACGCCCTCGGCGGTACCAGGCCGGAACTACGTTCATGCTGGACATGCTGCCGATCGGTCGGTCGTTCGAGGTCGAGGATGATTCGCCGGTCGACGTGGGCGACTCTGGTGTGCCAGCGGCGTTCGGTTTCGGTCAACATCTTCGCCAGATCGAGCGGGTGGCGATCGACCGGCGCATTGCGAGCGAGGCGGAGCAGGTCATCGATCGTCTGTTCCAGGCGATCGACTTCGTGGAGAGCATCGTCGATGACGGTGATGCGGTCCGGTCGGGGGAATTCCCGTTCCGTTTCGAGGACGAGACGCAGACCGGTGAGTGGAGTGCGCAACTGATGGGAAGCGTCAGCGGAAAATGTTCGCTCCCTGGCGAGTTGGTTGCCGAGCCTCGTGGCGGTCGATGAAAGTGCTGACCCGACATCGTCCAGTTCGGAGACCCCCGACGGTTCGAACGAGACGGTGAAATCGCCGTCGCCGAGTCGCATCGCTGCGTCGTGCACCCTGTCGAGTGGGCGACTCAAACGTCGAGCGAGCCGGCTGGCGACGAGCCCGGCGACGAAGACGGCACTCATCGCCAAGCCGGCCATCACCGTCCAGGCGCGCCAGATCCGCGTCTCGAACGCCGACGGCCCCCGTTCGCCGCGCAGCACACCGACGACCTGTTCGTTGGCGACGATCGGGACGGTCACGACGATGCCGTCGTCACCGATGAAATCGGCGAGACGATTCGATGCTGCTGCGGCGACGATGGCACCCCCGGTCGCCGGGCCGTCGCCAGTCAGTCGTGCGCCATCTGGGCGATAGAGGGAGAGTTTGGTTCCGCTGACGAGCGGCAGTTCGGCGATGTCGGTGCCCTCCATCGCCCCTTTGTCGATCGTCAACGCCGCTTCGATCGTGCGGCGTTCCAACTGCAGGATTGCTTCATTGCGATACTGGTGTCGTACGACGATCGCCAGCGGTAACCCGAAGACGACCACGGCGATCGTTGCGACGGTCAACGTCGTCAGCAGGATGCGGCGTTTCACGGCAACTCGAAGCGATAGCCGATACCGCGTAGGGTACTGATCCTGCTCTGCTGACCTGGTTCTTCGCCAAGCTTGCGTCGCAGCGAGGCGAGGTGCACGTCGAGCGTTTTCGTCGACCCGAACCAGTGCTCGTCCCATACCTCCGTCATGATGCGGTCACGAGCAATGGCCCTGCCGGCCTCGCTCGTCAACAGCACCAGTAGGTCGAATTCCTTGGCCCGCAACTCCATTTCGACCCCGCCGTGCCACGCTCGTCGCGATGCAGGATCAACAATCACATCACCGACTTCGATCGAGCTCGCCGTGTACGAATCCGTGCGGCGAAGCTGGGCGCGGAGGCGCGCCAGGAACTCCGCGAGCCCGAACGGTTTCGTCATGTAGTCCACCGCGCCGGCATCGAGACCGATGACGACGTCGATCTCGTCCTGACGGGCGGTGAGCATGACGATCGGCAGAATCGGATCGACCGCGCGTATCGCCTTGCACACCTCGACGCCATCCATGTCCGGCAAACCGAGGTCGAGCACGACGAGGTCGAACGGGGCGAACATGCTCAACGCGTCGGCACCGTTGGCGGCGCGTTGAGCCTCGTAGCCGTGAGCCGTGAGCGCGCGCACCAGACTGGCAGCGATCAGCTCGTCGTCTTCGACGACGAGAATCTTCTCACCAACCATATGCATACGCTAACGCTCGACTCGACTCGGCACCTCGTCAGGCAAGTTCCGCTGAGACGATCTGCATGCGCTGGTTCAACTTCATGTAGACGACGAGGACGAAGATCATCGAGAGGAAGATCGCGCTCGTACCCGTCGTCCCCAGACCGGGGCCGCCCTCTTCCTGCGGCTGTGACAGGTAGTCACCGGTCGACCTTCGGTACCTTGTTCAGCATCGTCGCCACGCCTGGCCCGGTCGAT
>JAYTOR010000246.1:0-3012 GCA_043747685.1 Actinomycetota bacterium | reverse complement strand
ACGGTCCACCTCGGAAGTGTCGGCGAGAACGACGTCGTCGTGCAGGTCGTGCACGGCCCGCTCGATGCCGACGGTTCGTTCATCAAGCCGGTGACCGAGCCGCTGACGCTTACCGGTCACCGTGGCGATACGAGCCTGTACTCCGGCACCTATCGTCCGGTCGCCGCAGGCCCATATGGCGTCACCGTCCGCGTCCTGCCGGCGCATGACGACCTCGCCAACGCCGTCGACCTGGGGCTCATCGCCTGGGCGGCCGAATCACTCTGACCAGACCCGGGACCGCTGCGTTGCTGGCGTTCCGAGGCAAGCCACGTACCCGAGCGCCGTTTGACCACGCTTGCAACCGTCCGAGCTATGCCCCTACGGGATGCAGGACCTCGTCGGCGGCAGTCCACGGGTCGATGTCGCGTCTGGCGAGACGTTCACCCAACTGCTCCCATCGCCGACCAGTACACAGTTCACGGGCGCGGAGCTCCAAACGCCTGGCAACGATCGCTTGGAGTTCTTCGCCGACGCGTACGGATCGCTTGACTTCGAGTTCGCCGGAGTCGCTCATGAATCGACGATGATCGACGATTGCCTGCCACATCGGAGCGGTCCCCGCTAGCTCCGTGGCCACCGTCGTGACGATCGGTGGGCGCCAGCCATCACCGGCAGCGCCCGACAGATCGAGCATCATCTCCAGGTCCCGCTGCGTCTGCAGCACACCGGCCCGATCGGCCTTGTTGATCACGAACACATCGGCGATCTCCATCAGGCCCGCCTTGCTCGCCTGCACCGAATCGCCCCACCCGGGGTTGACCACGACGACCGTCGTGTCTGCCCGCGCAGCGATATCCACTTCGACCTGGCCGACTCCGACCGTCTCGACGACGATGCGCCGCCAGCCCACGGCGTCGAGCAAACGGATCGCTTCCGGGGTCGCCAGCGACAATCCGCCGAGGTGACCACGTGTCGCCATCGAGCGGATGAAAACACCCGCATCCGTTGCATGGTCCTGCATCCGCACGCGGTCACCGAGGATCGCGCCACCACTGAACGGTGACGACGGATCGATCGCCAGTACGGCGACATCGAGTTCGAGCGTCAGCAGGTGGCCGATCAGTGCATTCGTCAACGTCGATTTCCCGGCACCGGGGGCGCCGGTCACACCGATCGTGTATGCCTCACCGCTGCGCGGATAGGCCAGACGGCTGATCGTGCGGGCTGCATCACCGCCTCGCTCGACCAGCGACACGAGCCGGGCGAGCGACGACCGGTCTCCGCCGAGCGCCAGTGCGAACAGCGCATCCGGGTCACGCGAGTGCTCAGCCACCTCGCCAAACTACCTGCGGTCGATCGCGCACGGCCCGATCCGTGGATGGTTGGCGTAGCAGTCACTGCAGATTGCACAGATGCGAGATGCAATGACCAGTTCGGTGATGCTCTTGTGTCGACGCTCGCTCACGCGTCGATGGCGACCACTTCCGTGACTCCGTCGACGCGATCACGCATGATGCGTTCGACGCCTGCCTTCAAGGTCTGCGTCGACGCCGGACACGACACGCATGCGCCGGTCAGCGTGACGGTGACGATGCCCGTCAGCTCGTCGACACTGCGCAGCACGATGTCGCCGCCGTCGGCCTGCAACGCCGGGCGGATTGCCTCGATCGTCTCTTCGACCTCTGTGAGCATGTGATCCTTCGATTGTCGGCGACACCGCAGCCAGCTGCTGTTGGCGAGCTGGGGACGACCGCCCATTGAACCACGGGAGGCATACGATGCCTACTAGATGACAACCACGTCGCTGCATCGAAAGATTCCCGTCCCGACGTGGCAGTCGGCACAGCGTTCGCCGGCACAGCGTTCGACAGCGCACCGCTCGGCACTGCAGTCGGGTCCGAGACGACGGCCGGGGCAGTGAGCGCCGCGCTGCTGCTCGCCCATCAGGGCGGCTGGGACGAGATGCTGCTCGTCGCCGGGCCGATCGGCGTGGTCGTCTTCCTGATTCGCCTTGCGCGCAAGCGCGCCGACGCAATCAAGTCGGAACGGAACGGGCTGCCCGCTGATCTCTCGAACGGCGACCCCTCGACAAGCGCTCGTGATGCCGACGCTGGACTGCCGTGAGGCCTGCGCAGTGAGCGATTCAACGTGAGCCCAGCGGACAGTACGCTGCCGGGCAGTGGCTCATCGGAGTCCGTTTCCTCTTCAGCGAAGCGTTTGCAGACGCCGCGTGGACTCGCCATCATGGCGGATTCGGTCTCGTGGATCGCCACTCGCTCCGGCGGCCCCGGCGGTCAACACGCCAATACCTCCGACACGGCCATCACCGTGACCATCGATGTCGCCGCAACCGGGCTCGCCGACTTCCTCCTCGAGCGCATTGCCGGCCGTACGGGCCCGACCATCGTCGCCTCGTCCTCCCACTCCCGTTCACAGTGGCGCAACCGCCAACTCGCGACAGCGTCAGCGCTCGAACGATTGGACGAGGCAGCCAAACCACCTCCCCCACCACGACGAGCGACGAAGCCGTCGCGCGGTTCAAAGGAGCGGCGCTTGACGGAAAAGCATCGCACGAGTCAGGTCAAACAAGCTCGTCAACGCCCAGCTGGCGACGATTGAATACGTCGGTCGACAGTCGGGCTGCGTTCTCGCGCATGGCGCGACAATCGCCGACCGGAACGAAGATCGGTCCACGGGACCGCAAGGCGCCCGCCGGCTGGCAATGCGCCGAGCATCGCCTGACAGACTGAGCGGGTGAACGAGACGATCGACCCTGACAAGCTGAAGCAGTTCTCCCTCCAGGTGTTCAGCAAGCTCGAAGGTGCGTTCACGTCCGGCATGATCCATCTCGGCGACCGGCTCGGCCTGTACGCCGCGCTGGCGAACGCAACGCGTCCGCTGACGACGGCGGAACTCGCCGACGTTGCTGGTCTGCAGGAGCGGTGGGTGCGCGAATGGGCGCACAACCAGGCAGCAGCGTCGCTGATCGGCGTCGAAATCGATGATGAGGGCGTCGAGCGGTACGGCCTC
>JAYTOR010000245.1:0-7314 GCA_043747685.1 Actinomycetota bacterium | reverse complement strand
TACGGCGTACGGGGCGGTTGGACAGGGTCTGCTGAGCCACAGCGCTGGATCGACGAATACGCAACGCTGCTCGAACCAGGATGGAAGGAGGGCATCAGCCAATGGCGGGTGATGACGCCTGATCGCTACGAAGGCGAATTCAACCTACCGAAGGGGCACGCCACCTCGTTCGCCGGAGGACCGCTTGCAGCGCTGCACTCGAAGTCTCCCGAGTTGACGCGCTACCGGACGCCTGTCGACGGTCTTTACATCACCGGCGCAGCAACATTCCCCGGTGCCGGTGTCTGGGGTGCGAGCGGTCGCAATTGCGCGCTGACGATCCTCGCCCGCCACAATGCCTGACACCCGTCGGTTCCGACAGTTCCCATAGGTTCAAGCGCAGTGCGCGGCAATCGGAGCGCCACTTCGTCGTGAGCTGCCGAGCTCGCGGCCATTTCCACTAGGTTCGGTGATTCGTCGTCCAGGAGGTTGAGTCGGTTGTCAGCAGAGCGGGAAATTTTGACGTGGGAGCTGTTCGGGAGCTCGTCTCGTGAGCTCGCTCAACAGATCGCCGACGACGGCTACGAACCGGACATCATCCTGGCGATTGCTCGCGGCGGTCTGCTGATCGCCGGAGCCCTCGGATACGCGCTGTCGGTCAAGAACGTCTACACGATGAACGTCGAGTTCTACACCGGCGTCGACGAGCGCCTCGACGTGCCGCTGATCCTGCCGCCTGTTCCCGACCTCGATGCAATTGCCGAGGCCAGAGTACTGATCGCCGACGATGTCGCCGACACCGGCAAGACGCTCGAGCTGGTCAAGGAGTTCTGCCTCGGCAAGGTAGCCGAAGTCCGCAGCGCCGTCATCTACGAGAAGTCCCACTCCGTCATCAAATGCGAGTACGTATGGAAGAAGACCGACATGTGGATCAACTTTCCGTGGAGCGACAAGGACCCCGTTGCCAAACGCGATTGGTCCGTCAAAGACGCCTGACGGTCCTGTCCAGCCCGCCATACCGCCTGCGCTGTCTCGTCCTTGCGGTCACGCCGATTCCGCCACCACGGAATTCCCGTGACCACGCCTCGCACCCCGCACCGCGGTCACGCCGATTCCGCCACCACGGAATTCCCGTGACCACGCGAAGAAACCTTGTCCAGCGATTTCCGATTTCGACAGGCTGACGCACACATATCCGGCGTGAACGTTGAAACAACCGAACTTGTCCACCGGCTCCTCTCTGCGCAGCACGGCGTCGCCGGCTTCGATCAGCTCACCCGATGCGGGTTGACGCAACGCCAGATCTACGCGCTTCGCGAGTCCACGCGACTGCGACTGACCGGGCCGCAGACGTTCGCAGCATGGGGCGCTCCACAGGGCTTCGAGCGCGACATCGTGAGCGGATTGCTCGTGCTCGGCGATGGTGCTGTCGTCAGTCATCGCGCCGCAGCACGTCTATGGGGATTCGACGGATTCGAGGACGCAACTGCCGAGTTCACCACCACACGGATGGATCGCAACAGCGGCGTCGGCCTGGTGGTCCATTCAACGCGTCGGCTCGCAGCAGGCGACATCGCCTCGATCCCCGGCCACGGACTGCCGCCGTCGGCATGGACGGACCGGCAATTGCTTGCCGCCGGCCTGATCACGTCGTGGCCAATCTCGACGGCAGCGAGAACGATCATCGATCTGTGCTCGGTGACCGACGTCGACGGAGTCGCCGCAGCGGTCGACAGCGCCTGTCGCCTCGGGCTGGTCTCGCCGAGCTATCTTGCCCGCTTTGCCCAGCCGCTGCGATCGGGCCGACCGTGGATCGCCATACTCGACGCCGTGCTGCTCGACGCCGGCGTGCACTCGTGGCTCGAACGCGAGTTTTCGAAACTGGTCCGTCGGCACGGCCTCCCGAAACCCAGAACGCAAGTAGTTCACCGCACGGCCGATATCCACGCACGCGTCGACTTCGAGTTCACCGAACAACGCGTCATCGTCGAGGTGAGCGGTCGTCGCGGGCATTCGAGCGACGCTGACAGAGAACGAGACGCACAGCGCCGCAATCAATTGCAAAGCGAAGGATTCGCGGTGGTCGAATACTCGACTCATGCGGTGATGCACCGTGGCGACAAGGTCGCAGCCGAGATCGCCGCATGGCTTCGTCAGTCGCCTCGCGGTCACCTGAATTCCCCCATCGCGGAATCGGCGTGACCGCGGCCCTCCAACCGAATCATCGCAATCACCTGAATTCCCCCATCGCGGAATCGGCGTGACCGCGGCCCTCCAACCGAATCATCGCGGTCACCTGAATTCCCCCATCGCGGAATCGGCGTGACCGCTCGCCGCTAGACGACGACGATGCCCTCGATCTCCGGTTGACCTGGAGGAATGCGGGGGTCCATGGCATCGAGGGCATGCACCAGGATCTGGGCGACAGCGAGGTTACGGACCCAGTTGCGGTCCGACGGCACGATGTACCACGGCGCGTCATGGGTACCGGTTTCACTGAAGACATCCTCATAGGCCTCCATGAATTTCGGCCACAGAGCTCGGTCGACAAGGTCCTGCTTGTTGAACTTCCAGCGCTTCTCGATGGTGTCGATACGGTCCTGCTCACGCTGGCGTTGCGCTTCGAGCGAGATCTGGAGGTGGATCTTGACGATGTTCGTACCCTCCTCGGTCGCCATTCGCTCGAACTCACGAATATGACGGAACCGCCTGCGCCACCGCTCCTCCGGGACATACCCGTGCACACGAACGACGAGCACGTCTTCATAGTGCGAGCGGTTGAAGATGCCGATCTGACCGCGATGCGGCATCGCTGCGTGCACTCGCCACAGGTAGTCGTGGGCCAGTTCCTCCGACGAAGGCGCCTTGAACGACGTCACGCTCACACCGGCGGGGTTGACGCCGGTGAAGATGCTGCGAACCACGCCGTCCTTGCCTGCCGCATCCATCGCCTGCAGCACCACGAGCAGCGACTGTTTCGACTCGGCGGCGAGACGGTTCTGCAGTTCGCTGAGGCGCGTGATCAGTTTTCCCAACTCCTGCTTGGCGTCGGACTTCTCCCACCCAAATGTCTCGTCAGGCTTTCGCCGGGACAGGTTCGCCTGCTTCCCTGGGGCCACCATCATCTTGTTGAGCATCACCTGAAACTACTGCGAGCGTCGAACTCGTCATGCTCACCGTCGAAGTTGACACGCTGCCAAGAAATTCCAAGGCGGTCGACAAAGCAGGCGCTCAAACTCGTAAGTCGCGCGCATGTCCCGGCTATGGTTCGAGATATCCAATGTGGCGGGGGTCACATACGACGCATTGGTCATAATCAGCCACTCGAATTGGGGGATTGCAGCATGAGAAGACCACAGCGAACGGATCGACGCACTGGAATGAAGGTGGTGGGCGCCGCATTCAGCTTTGCGCTGATCGCCGGTGCGTGCAGCAGCAAGAAGGACGATTCCGCAAAGACAGTGTCGTCCACCGCAGCTGCAGCAGTCACGACGGCAGCCGCTACAACCGGCACGACCGCAGCAACGGCTACGACGACTGGGGGAACAGCGACGGCCGGCACGACGGGTGCGACGACCGCAGTGACGACAGCAGTCACCGACGTGGCGACCACCGCTGTCGTGTCGACCGTCGCAGCAGAAAAGCCGGTACTCGGCGGCAAGCTCATCGTCTCCGGTGAAGCCAAGGTCGCGTCCCCGTGGACGCCAGCTGCGATGCAGTGCGACTCGTACTGCCAGGAACGCGCTCGCAGCTTCTTCGACCCGATTGGGGCACTCGGCGATGACGGCAAGGTGCATCCGTTCCTCGCTTCAGCGATCACTCCCAATGCCGACTTCTCCATGTGGACGGTGACCGTTCGCCCGGACATCACGTTCACCGATGGCACGCCAGTCAATGCCGACGCCATGATTCGCAACCTGCAGGACTCCGGCCAGGGAATTCTCATCGCCGGTGCGCTGACAGATGTCGCCAAGAACCCTGACAAGTCGTTGAAAATCGTCAAGAAGGACGAGATGAACTTCGACATCTACATGGGCAAGGGCGGCGACCCGGCCAAACCATTCACATGGTCGACATTCGATCGGTATCTCACCGGCCAGTTGGGCCTGATCGCCTCGCCGAAATGGCTCGATGAGGTCAAGGCAGACCCCACCAAGGCAACGGCTCCGATCGGATCGGGTCCGTTCACGCTCGCCAGCTACACCGATGACCTGCTCGTCGTCAAAAAGAACCCGAAGTATTGGCAAAAGGACAAGAACGGAGTGACCCTGCCGTACCTGGACGAGATCGACTTCAAGGTGATTCCCGACAGCGCCAACGCCGAAAAGGCGTTGCTTGCCGGTGACATCGACATCTTCTCGACCTCGAACGCCGGTGTTGTCAAGAACTTCCGCGACAAGGCTGCCCAGTACCCGATGAACGAGCAGACGAAGCAGAGCGAGACCAACTTCTTGTTGATCGATCTCTCCAAGCCAGGTCCGCTGTCAGATCAGCGGGTCCGCTGCGCACTGTCGGAGTCGATCGACCGCAAGGAATACATCGACGCAACCGAGGGCGGCATCACGCAACCGGCGAACGGCCCGTTCTCCCCCGGCCAGCAGGGCTATCTCGCCGACAACGGCCTGAAGACCGCGCAGGACATCGCCGGCGCCAAGGCGCTCATCGACGACTACAAGAAGTCGACAGGGACCTCGTCGGTCGACGTCACGATCGGGTTCACGCCGACGGCTGACAATGCGACAACGGCGGAATTGCTCAAGGGATACTGGCAGCAGATCGGCGTCAACCTGACCGTGCAGACGGTCGAACAGTCTGCGTTCATCACCAATGCGTTGCTCGGCATCCCTGACTTCCACATGTACGGATGGCGTCAGCACGCCGGCGGCAAAGTCGACGACCAGTATTTCTGGTGGCACAGTGCCGGTTCACACCCTGACGGCAAGTTGTCGTTGAACTTCGCCCGTATGAACGACCCGAAGATCGATGCCGGTCTCGACGCCGCACGTGAGGCGAAAGACGACGCATCGGCCCAAAAGGCCGCTGAGGACGTCAACCGGGAATTCGGTTCACAGTGTCTGTTCATCCCGCTCGATTACACGATCTGGGGAACCCCGCACAAGGCAACAGTCCATGGCCTCGCGACGACCGTCCTGCCAGACGGTGGAACCGCTCAGGACGGCGCCGGATTCTCCGGTCAGTTCTGGCTCAACACCATCTGGATCAAGCCCTAGTCACCACATCGATCATCCTTCCGCAGCAGCGCCTTGCTGCTGCGGGAGGATGACCCTTTCCACATACCCACCTACCGACCTATCAATCGCATCCTCACGGAGTTGGAGTCAGCTTGAGATACGCCGCCCAGAAAACTGCGCAGTTCCTCATCGTCTTCGTCATCGTCACCTTTGGTGTGCTCGTGGCAATGCGCCTCGGTGTCAACGACCCGGCGCGCCGGATGCTGGGGGGAACGGCGACGCAGGCGAACATCGACGCCGTCACCGCCAAGTACCACCTGAACAGCGATTACTTCACGCAGTACTTCTACTGGGTCAAGAACATGTTGACGCTCGATCTCGGCCGCTCGGAAATCTTCTCGACCGATGTCAGGACGTTGCTCCGCCAGAAGGTCCCGACGACGCTGCTGCTGACCATCTACGCCGTCGTTCTCGCGCTGCTGATCGCCCTACCGGTCGCCGTGCTCTCCGCCTACCGTCGCGACGGCCTGTTCGACAAGAGCGCCGGCTTCCTTTCCTTCGCCTTCGTGTCGATCCCCGGCGTAGTGCTCGGCATCTTGCTGCTGCTCGTGTTCTCGATCCATTTCCATTGGTTCCCGGCGAACAGCAACAAGATCTACCCGTGGGACAACCCATTGCAGAGCGCCAAGAACTTCTTCCTGCCGACGCTCACGCTCGCACTACCGATTTCAGCGATCTTCACCCGGCTGCTGCGCGGCGACATGATCATGACGTTGCAGAGCGACTTCATCACCCTCGCCAGAGCCAAGGGCGTGTCACCCCAGCGGGTTCTGTGGCGCCATGCGTTGAGGAGTTCGGTGTTCTCGTTGCTGACGAGTGTCGGTCTGCAGCTGAGCGGCCTGCTCGGTGGTGCCGTGCTCGTCGAATCATTGTTCGGTTTGAACGGGCTCGGGCAGATGCTGCTCGAGTCGTTGCTGCGCGGCGACCTCCTCGTCATCCAAACCGCCACGGCGATTCTCGTCGTCGGCGTCGTCTTCACAAACTTGGCGATCGACCTGCTGTACGCCGTCGTCGACCCGCGAATTCGCCTCGCCAGAGCCTTGGGATAATCGCATGACCTTGATCACTGACACCACCTCGATGACGCCGACACCTCTCGACGTGCCGCCCGCAGCCGAACCTCTGCCGAAGCAATCGCGCGGCAGGATCCACGTCGGGTTCTGGATCGCCCTCGTGTGGGTTGCCGCGCTGCTGTTGATGGCGATCTTCGCTGATCAGCTGTCATTCATCCGCCTGCCGACGACAGCCGTCAAGAACCACGGCAGATCGACGGCCGGTTACAAGCTCGGGCCGGGTTGGAATGCATGGTTCGGTGTCGACTCGACTGGACGCGATGTCTTCTCGAAGGTCATCTACGGGGCGAGGACGACGTTGAAGGTCGGCCTCTGGTCGACGGTGATCGGCCTGCTCGTCGGAACATTCATGGGTCTCATCGCCGGCTATTTCAAGGGCATGTACGACCGGGTGATCTCGATCGTCGTCGACATCATGCTCGCGGTTCCGCCGCTCGTGTTGGCGATCATCATCGTCTACCGGGTCGGCGACCTGCAGCAGGACCGCCCCGGGGATCCCGGCATTCTCAAATGGTTTACACGAACCGAGCAGATCACCGTCGTCCTCAGCCTGCTGGCCATCGCTCCGCTCGCCCGAATCGTGAGAGCACTGACGATGTCATTGGCGCAACGCGACTTCGTACTGGCGGCCAGAAGTGTCGGTGCCAAGAACTTCCGGATCATCACCAGGGAGATCCTGCCGAACCTCATCCCGGCGATGATGTCCGTGGCCTTCACGGGCCTTGCGCTGTTGATCTCCGCAGAAGCCGCCTTGGCGTTTCTCGGCTTCAGCGTCGAGACCGGCACACCGACCTGGGGAAAGATGATCAACGCCTCCTACCGGGACATGGACAAGGCGTGGTGGGCGACGCTGTTCCCGAGTCTCGTGCTGTTCCTGACCGTGCTCGCCTTCAACGTCATCGGTGACCGAATCGCCCGCCATTACGACATCCGGGAGGCGGCGCTGTGAGTCGGAACTATCCGACACGCCCCGAAACCGGCGTGCTGCTCGACGTCGAGAACCTCGCAAC
>JAYTOR010000244.1:0-19086 GCA_043747685.1 Actinomycetota bacterium | reverse complement strand
TCCTCGGGCGGCGCAAACCGGCGATTCTCTGCAGACAACGCGTCGATACCAGCTGATTCTTCGGCCATGACCATCCCCTAGCGGATCGAGTGTTGGATCGAACCTTTGAAATCTACGCTGCCGATCAGAGAGACCGCCAACGGAGGGGTGGCGTACCGGATGTTCAGCTGGCGGCGACGAGGTCGACGATGAACACGAGTGTCGTGTCGATTGCCAGGCTTGCCTGGGTGACATTGGCGTCGCCGAGTGCCTGTCCTGCTTGAACGGTGATCTGGCGGGTCCCGCCGACCTGCATGCCGGCGACGCCCTCATAGACGCCTGGGAGCAACTTGTCCTTGGAATACGTCCCGGTCGCAGCGGAACCGTTCTGCCATGTGGAGGCGAGCTGTGCACCGGTGTCGCCGCGGTAGACCACTTCGTTGATGGTGATCGACTGGCCTTCCTTCAACGTTGCGCCCGTACCGACGACGATGTCCTTGGTCACGAACGTCGCCGGTTTGTCGGTGACCGGAGCGATCGACGCCTTGACAACGGCGACGACGTCGATGACGAACGACAGTGCCTCGTTCGGGCCGATCGAGCCTTGGCCAGCCGTGCCGTATGCGAGGTCCGCTGGGATGTCGAGTTGACGACGCATGCCGGTCGTGGCACCGATCAACCCCTGATCCCAGCCCTTGATCACGGACCCCTGACCGAGGACGACGGGAAACGGCTTGCCCTTGCTGTAGCTCTCGTCGAACGTCTTTCCGTCCTTACTGGTCACACCGACGTAGTTGAGCACGACGGTGTCGCCGGCTGCGGCAAGATCGCCGGAACCCGGCTTGAGATCAATGGTCACCAGCTTCGTCGGGATCGTCGCTGGGATCTGCACAGTCGGAGTCGGGAGCGTGACGACCGGGGGTGCTGACGACGGCGACGATCCAGCGACAACGCCAGGGAGCGTTCCCTCAGCGATTGTTCTCGCAGCGGCGACCGTTATGCGGGACGAGCTCCCGGAACGGGACGCAGTGCTACCGCACGCCGCGAGACCAACGAACAATGCCAGTGATGCCCCGATGAGGGCCCTGCCGTGAAAATGCACGTGGGGAGGGTATCCGTCCGAGATGGGAAGAACCCGCAGGGTCGCTGTCCGATTGTCACCGAACGCCGGCGCGCATGTTACGACACGGAAGCACACGGTTCCGGAATTCTTGCGACGACGCTCATGATACGTTATGGATTCGAAGGGGAAACGCAGATGAAACGTCGAGCCAGCCGCTGGCACTGCAACTGTGTCGGTGCGATTCTGATGGCGACGATCGTGTCAGCGTGCTCCTCGCAGGCCGTCGTCCGAACCGAGTCGGCATCGACCATCGGCGCGAGCCCGGCGACGACGGTCCACGTTTCGGGATCGCCTTCCACGTCGGCTCCACGTTCGGCTACGACAACAGCGGACTCGCCAACAACGTCTGCTTCGACCACTGCGAGTTCGATCGCTCCGACGACGCAGCGAACATCCGCTGGTGCCACCTCTGCACCCTCGACCAATCCAACGACCTCCAGCGGATCGGCTTCGGTCGGCCCGACGATTGCCCCTCCATCGATTCCTGTGCTGCTGACGACTTCTCCACCGGTCGGTTGCACTTCAGCTCCTGCGGAAGCCAGTGGCACCGTCACCTTCGTGCAGTCCGGTCAACTGCTGTCGATCCGGCCCGACGGATCGGATCTCCGGTGTCTGTTCACGGTCAGCGGTGACGAGACCGGCCGAGTTGCCTGGAGTGCAGGTGCCGATCGAGTGCTGCTGGGGCCATCGACCGTTGCCGACGCTGCAGGCGTGCGCGCCAGTGGCTACTTCTCGACGAACACCAAGGTCGTCTGGTCGACTCCGACGGGCAAGGCGCTGATCGCCCCGAAAGCCGACACCGGGCAACTGGTGTGGCGAAGTTCCACCAATCAGGCGGCACGGCTGGACGTCTCGTTCCTGCAACGCACCGATTTCGCTGCCTACCATCCGAGTGGCAAGGCGATCGCCGCCACCGGCGTCGGTCGCGATGGGGTACCCGGCGTCTACATCGCCACAAATCGCGGCAAGTCACCGAAGCTGCTCGCCCGGCTCGAGACGCCGAACTCCGAGCTGACCGAACTCGGCTTCTCGTCGAGCGGAGCGTCGCTGTTCTTCTTGCATCACCATGACGACACCGGCGGCTACCACGTCCACCGCCTCCAGCTCAGCAGCCTGGCATTGACCGACGTGGTCGAGGAGCTCGGCATCGCACGTCATCTGACCGTCAGCACCGTCGATGACGAGACGCTGGCGTGGCAGGTCGCAGTGGGCGCCACGCCGTTGCGGGTCGAAGCGTCGATCGGTTCGGGACCAGCGTCGACCGTCGATGTCGGACCAGGCCTCGACGTCGAACCGGTCGGTTGGCTCTCGTCGACCCGCCTCGTCGTTCGTGCCGTGCCGACCGGGTCACCTCCCGGTTCCGTTGGAGACCTGTGGTTGTGGTCGCCCGGCACTGCACCGGTTCATCTCGCCAGCGGCATCAGCCAAGCTGCCGTGCGGATCCCGCTGGGCGCATACCAGGACCCGCCTGATGCGGGTGAAGCCCGGGCCCCTGGTTGATGACGATCATCGCTGGCCGGTCGGCCAGCTTCCGAACAAATCGACGACACGCTCGGTGCACGGGTGTGGGTGCACGGATTCTGTGCACCCACACCCGGCAGGCTCATCACGCCTGGGATTGGCTCATCATGCCTTGGATCGTTTGATCCATTCGAGCACGGTGAAGTTGCCGAGGCCGTCCGGGTCGAGCAGCGCCTCCGCTTCGCTGACGCGGCTGCGGGCCTTCATCGCCTCCAACCCCGGACGTGCTGCCTGATCCGCCCAGATGCGTTTGCCTTCGGCGACGAGCTCGTCGATGCCGTGCAGTTGCAGCCACTGAGCCTGCGAGCGGATGGTGTCCGGTTCGCCGGCTGACACCGAGAGCTGATCGATGGCAACCTCGGCGGTGATGTCCTGCTGACCGGGATCGCGCAGATAGTGCTCCCCTGGTCGATGGCCCCGGTACGTCCTCATCCACTGCCGCCATGGCCGCGCCGCCAGCATCACTGTTCGAGCGACGGCATAGTCGAAGACGACGACTCGTCCGTCGACAACTCGGTCGAGGGTGTCGCCAACCCACCGACCGGCAGCATCCTGCAATGGGGCCCGGCTGCCGTGAGCTGCCGGCGGCCAATCGAGTTCGACCGGATGCAGGTCCTCGGCCCACTGGCCGTCAAGGCTCCGCCGGACGAACGACTCGCACCAGCCTCCGTCGAACACCATCAGCCGGAACGGCAGGTTGTCGAGTAGTTCGTTGGCGATGACGACGCCTGTGATCGGTCCGTGCGGCATCTCGGCGAGCGACAACACCTCGGGCGGATGCAGCGCCCGCTGTGCGGCCGAGATCTCCACACAGACGTAGTGCAGCGCACCCTCGACCAGCACGTCCGGTTTCGCCGCGAGTACTCCCCTGGCGAGCGTCCCCGGACCGGCCCCGGCGTCGATCACTGTGAACTCCGTTGGCGATCCTGCCTGACGCCACCACTCGTCGATCGCTCGTGCGATCACTGCACCGAACAGTGGACCGACCTCCGGTGAGGTGATGAAGTCGCCCCGGCGGCCCGCTCGCCCGCCCTGCGAATAGAATCCCTGAGGGCCGTACAGCGCCTCTGCCATGAACTCGTCGAACCGCAGTGCTTCCACGTCAGCGAGCTGCAGAGCGATCACCCCGACCGCCGTGTTGACGCTGCCCGTACCCGTACCCGTACCCGGATCCGGCGTCGACTCGGGTTTGTTCACTTGGGCCACCATAGGAGGATGTACTGCACAATCTCTTCAGGGGCGGCGAGGCGGGCAGGCAGGGTTTGTGCAGTCGAGCACTCAGACGTGGCCGTTGTGCACAAACGCTGGGGTGGTCACGAAGGCGCTGGTGGCGAGTTCGATGCGGTGTAACGATTGGGTTGCGTGGCGCCTGGGGACGGGCGGGATCTGGTACCGCCCGGTGGAGGGGCACCGTCAGAGTTTGATGATGTCGCTGAAGCGCAGGATGATGCCCGGCACGACGCCGAGCGCCAGCGTGGCGCCGCCGCAGATCATCAGGGCGGCGTTCAGCGAGGAGGGCGTCCTGATCGGGGCGGTGTCACCATCGGGGACCGGCTTCATCCAGATCTCGCGCATCAGGCTGCCGTAGTAGCCGAAGGCGATGACCGAGTTGACGGCACCGACGATCGCCAGCGCGTAGCCCCAGTTGGTGCCACTGGTGATCACGGCGCGGAACGCTCCGAACTTGGCGACCCAACCGCCGAGCGGCGGGATGCCGGCGAGCGAGGCGAGAAACGCCGTCGCCAGCACACCGAGTGCCGGTGCGTAGGAGAACAGCCCGCCCCAACTGGAGACCTCGCCACTTCGAGTCTTGCGGCTGACGGCGATGATCACAGCGAAGAGGCCGAGGTTGGTCGCGGCGTACACGGCGAGGTACGTGACGATCGCCGTGAGTGCGTTGCCCGACGACTTGCCGCCGGCGACGGCCAGCGGCATGAGGATGAAGCCACCCTGGCTGATCGACGAGTACGCCAGCATGCGGACGATGTTCGTCTGGCGCAAAGCCATCACGTTGCCGAGCGTCATCGTCAACGCCGCCATCACGCCGATCATCGGCTGGAAGACGTCGCCGCCGTGCGGGAAGGCGACGTAGATGAGGTTGATCAAGGCGACGAAACCGGCGGCCTTCGAGGCGACCGAGAGGAAGGCGGTGATCGGCGTCGGAGCACCCTGGTAGGTATCGGGTGCCCAGTTGTGGAACGGCACGGCTGACACCTTGAAGGCGAAGCCGATGATTACGAAGACGATGCCCATTACGGCGACCGGCGACATCGATCCGTTCTGCAATTTGGCGCCGATGCCCTTGAGGATCGTCGTGCCGGTGTCGCCGTACAGCAGCGACATCCCGTAGAGCATGACGGCCGAGGCGAAGACCCCGAGCAGGTAGTACTTGGTGCCGGCCTCGTTGCTCTTGAGGTCACGCTTGCGCCAGGCGGCGAGCATGTAGGCCGGGATCGACAGGAATTCGAGCGAGACGAAGATCGTCACCAGGTCACGGCTGGAGCCCATCATCACCATGCCGAGGATCGATGACAGCAGCAGGAAGTAGTACTCCCCCTGGTAATAGTCGCCCTCTTCCAGATAGTTCTGCGACAACAACACGACGACATAGCCGGCGAGCAGGAAAATGCCCTTGACGAGCAGCGAATAGGTGTCGACGACGTAGACACCGCCGAACATGCTGCGCGCCTTGTGTCCGCTGACGGCCAGCGTGACGATCGGGATGAACGCCGCCAGCAGACCGACGCCGGCGATCGTCGACAGCACCCACTTCTTCGATTCCTCGAGGAAGAGGTCGGCGAGCAGGACGGCGACGATGACGCCGGCAAGCACGAGTTCGGGCGCGAGCGCGTGATAGTCGATCTTCGGCGACGAGAACGGCGCGACGATGTCGGAGGCCAGCAGGGTCGAAAGCATCACTTACCCGTGAGCGCCTGGACCGGGGCGAGCAACTTGGTGACACTGCCGTTCAACACCTTGAACATCAGGTCGGGATACGCACCGAGCACGACGATGCCGATGAGCAACGGCGTCCAGGCGATCCATTCGAAGATCCCGACGTCGTGGACCTCGGCATGCGGATCGGCGTTGCCGGCAGCACCGACGCTGAGGGGGACGGCACCATGACCACGCTCGCCGACAAGGTGGTCACCTGCATGGTCGCCAGCGTGTGCGCCCGCATGCAGATCGTTGCCGTCTGCGTCGACGTCACCGGCGATCAGCGGGCTGGCCTCACCGAAGGCGACACGCTGGAACATCCACAGCAGGTAGCCGGCAGCGAGCACCGTGCCGATCGCGGCGATGACCATCAGCGTGCGGAACAGCGGCTGGCTGAGATGGACGTAGTCGTTGTGGAACGGCGAGTACGCCGACAGGATCGCCGGGAACTCGCCCCAGAAGCCCGCAAGTCCCGGCAAGCCGAGAGAGGCCATTGCACACATGCCGAGGATCCAGCCGAGTCGAGGGATCCGTTTGAGGATGCCGCCCATCTTGGCGATCTCGAGCGTGTGGTACCGGTTCTTGATCGAGCCTGCGAGGAAGAACAACATACCGGTGATCAGGCCATGGGCGACCATCCCGTAGACGGCGGCGTTGATGCCGAACTGGGTGAGTGTCGAGATGCCGAGCATCACGAAACCCATATGGGCAACCGACGAGAAGGCGATCAGGCGTTTCATGTCTGTCTGCGCCAGACAGCCGAGTGCGCCGTAGATGATGCCGATCACAGCAAGAATCCCGATCACCGGTGCCCACTTGACGGCGGCCTGCGGCAGCGTCGGGATGGCGATGCGGATGAAGCCGTAGGTGCCGAGCTTCAGGAGGATGGCGGCAAGGATGACTGATCCCTGTGTCGGCGCCTGCGTATGGGCGTCCGGCAGCCACGTGTGGAATGGGAACATCGGCACCTTGACGGCGAACCCGACGAACATGCCGGCAAAGATCCATACGGCCACGTTGGTGGAGATCATGCTGCTGTGGGCGTAGAGGTACTCGAGCGAGAAACTCTGCGCGCCGGTCTGGAAGAACAGAGCGAGGAACGCCACCAGCATCAGCGCCGAACCGAACATCGTGTACAGGAAGAATTTGAGACTGGCGTACTGGCGCTGCTCGCCGCCCCACACGCCGATCATGAAATACATCGGCAGCAGCACGACTTCGAAGAACACGAAAAAGAGGATGAGGTCCTGGGCGACGAACGTTCCGGCCATACCGGTCTGCAGGATCAACATCAGGATCATGAATGCCTTGGCGTTACCCGGTTCCGGGATGTGGTCCCAGCTGTAGATCATCACCAGCAGGGTGATGACCATCGACAGGATGTAGAGCGGCAGGCTGACACCGTCGAGGCCGATGATGTAGCGCGACTTGATTGCCGGGATCCAGGCGACATCGACGTGGAACTGCAACTTCGAACTGTCGGACCCGTATTTGAACCACGCCATGGTGGCAATGCCGACCGCCAGCGTGACGGCCGCGGTGATGATGGCGATCGCCTTGTTGAGCGACTCCTCTTCCTTGGGGATGAAAAGCATGATGAGGACTCCGGCCAACGGCAGGAAAACGCCGACGGTCAGGATCCAGTTGTGATCGGTAAGCATGTGTTTGCCGACTCCCTAGGTGTTCACGAGAATGAGGACGAGGGCGGCTACTGCCGCTGCGCTGAACAACAGCGCCCCGTACTGGTTGACTTTGCCTGACTGCACCGGTCGCAGTGCGCTGCCCAGACCGCGGGCTGCTGCGCCGGAACCGTTCACCGTGCCGTCGACCACGCGCTGGTCGACGTTCTTGTAGATCCACAAGCCTGATTTGCGGGCCCACTTGCCTGCGCTGTTGACGATGCCGTCGAGGACGTTCTGATTGAACCAGTACGCAGCGGCCGAGACCGGGTAGGCGACACCGTGGACGATGATCTTCTCGTACAGCACATCCAGGTAGTACTTGTTGAAGAGGAACTTGTAGCCCCAGCGCAGCGGAACGATGCGCTTGGTGATGCCTTTGAGCGGCGAGGCATTGTCGCCGTAGATACTGATGCAGACAGCGGCTGACACGGCGAACCCGGCGATGACGAGCAGGATCGACGGCAGAGCGTTGACCCACTTGAACGCCGCTTCAGGCAGTTCGCCCGATGCTTCGCCGATCTTCGGGAAGAACTGCCCGCCGATCGGAGACACCCAGTCGGTGAACTTGTGGATACTGAAGGCCGCTGCGTTGAGGTAGCCGCTGAACAACGCAAGTGTGGCGAGGATGATCAGCGGAACTGTGATCAGTGCAGGTGATTCGTGCGGGCCGTGATGGACATCGTGCTTCGCTGCATGGTGTGCGTCGTCGGCATGAACGGCCTCTTTGGCATCGTCGGCGTCAACATCGCCGTGGATGTCTGCAACGTCACCGACCGTTCTAGCCATCGCCATCACCGGCTGATAAGCATGGTCGTCGGTCGTCGAACCGTGATCGCCGCCAGCAACATGGGGCTGAACGGCGTGTGCGTCGTCGACGTCGAGGTCGTGCGGATCGTGGGCATCGCCGTGGGCATCGTCGTGCTCAACTGCCGCTGCGCCACGCGGCTTGCCGAAGAACGTCAGGTACGTCGCCCGGGTCATGTAGGCGGTCGTCATGAAGGCGCCAGCGAGGCCGATGATCCAGAAGACGTCGTAGCCGGCGTGATGGGCGTTGTCGATGATCTCGTCCTTGGAGAAGAACCCGGAGAAGAACGGCACACCGCACAGCGCTGCCGTCGACACCATCCAGCAGGCGAAGGTGATCGGCATCTTCTTGCGGAGCCCGCCCATGTCCTTCTTCATCTCGAAGCTGTGATGCGAACCGGAGTGCGAGACCGATCCGGCACAGAGGAACAGGCAGCACTTGAAGAAGGCGTGCGTGAAGATGTGGAACACCGCAGGCGTCCAGGCGCCGACACCGAGGCCCATCATCATGTAGCCGAGTTGGCTGACGGTTGAATACGCCAGCACCTTTTTAATGTCCGTCTGTACGAACGCCAACGCCGCAGCGATGATGATCGTGATCCCACCGATGATGGCGATGAGGTTGAAATGACTGCCGGCGACGTTGATCGACAGGCCGGTGTGGAACACCGGATAGATGCGGGCGACGAGGTAGACGCCGGCGACGACCATCGTCGAGGAGTGCAGCAACGACGACACGGGGGTCGGGCCTGCCATCGCGTCCGGCAGCCAGGTGTGCAGCGGGAACTGGCCGCTCTTGCCGATACAGGCGATGAACAGGGCGACGGCACCCCACAGGATCGCCGTGTGCGACGCCGTCCCTGACTGCGCCCAGGCGTTGATGCCCTGCAGGTCGAAGCCGCTGCCGAACCCGTTCCTGGTGGCAAAGCTGTTCGCCGAGAAGAAGATGATCGACACGCCGACGAGCAGACCGACATCGCCGACACGAACGGTGAAGAAGGCCTTGAGGGCGGCGCGGCTGTTGGCGGCGTCTTCCCACCAGTGGCCGATGAGCATGAACGAGCAGAGTCCCATAATCTCCCACCCGAGGATGATCTGCACCATGTTGTCGGCGAGCACCATCGTCAACATGCCGCCGGCGAAGAGCGTCAGTGCTGCGAAGAAATGCGTGTATCGGCGGTCCCCCCGGAGGTACTCGAGGGAGTAGATCTGCACCAGTGTCGAGATGAAGGCGACGAGCAGGAGGATGATCATCGACAGGCCGTCGATATGGCTGCCGATCGTGAACGTCGCCCCGCCCTGGCGCCACCATGTGTAGCTCTTTACGACCGGGGTGATGTAGTTGCCCTCGCCCTCGGCACGAAGCATTCCGGTGATCGAACTGCCGAACGAGCCGAGCGCACCGTTGGTCCTGCCGGCCGAATCGACCCGCTGGATCCATTGGTATGCAGTGCCGGCGGCCAGCACCAGTGATGTCGCCATCGAGGCGACGCCGAACAGCGATCCGCCGCCGGGGATCGTCAGACTGGCGACCTTGATGTCCTTGATGCGCTTGCCGACGGCGAGGATCAAGAAGAAGCCGATACCGGGGACGACGGCGATCAGCCATGCGTGTTCGAGGAACCAGCCGCTGCTCAAGTTGGCGGCGGTATCCTGCGCCAACATCATCCCTTCATCTCCGACAATTCGTCGAGCGAGATGTTGCGCTTGTTGCGGTAGATCAGCAGCACGAGCGCCAGGCCGACGCCGACCTCGGCAGCCGCCACGGCGATGATGTACAGCGCGAATGTCTGGCCGGAGATGTCGTTGTACTTCAGGCTGAAGGCCAACAGGTTGATGTTCACCGAGTTGAGGATCAGTTCGATCGACATCAGTACGAGCACGGCGTTCTTGCGGACGATCACGCCGTAGACGCCGATGCAGAACAGCACTGCGCCCAACAGAAGGAATTCACTGATCAGCATTCAGTCTCTCCGAGCGAGGACGATCGCGCCGATCACGGCAGCGAGCAGGACAAACGACAGCGCCCAGAACGGCAGCAGGTATTGGCTGAAGATCGAATCGGACAGCTGCTGGATGTTGAACGGCGTGTTCTTCAGCGGCAGGCGCTCGGCCTTGTACGTTTTCAACAGCCCGTAGGTGAGGGTGCCCAACAGCAGCAGGGCGACCGGAATACCGATGAACGCCCCGTTCCTGTTGTCGAGGTTCTCGTCGTTGCCGACCTTCGAGCGGGTGAGCATCGTGCCGAAGAGGAACAACACCATGACGGCACCGATGTAGACGAGCACCTGGGTGACGGCGACGAACTCGGCTGCGAGCAGCAGGTACTGGGCAGCGGCACCTGCGAGCACGACGACGAGCCATAGCGCAGCATGGACGACGTTCTTGTTGGTGACCACGCGGATCGCCCCGACGATCATCATCAGGGCGATGATCCCGAAGCCGACCTGCTGGCCGACGTTGATGTTCTCGACAGCGATCATCGGCTACTTTTTTCCTTTGAGCGCGCCGGATTCGAGTTCCGGTGCCTCCGGGACGGTTTCCATCCACTCGCCGAGTTTCGTCTTGTCGTGCAGCAGGTCGGCGATCTTCGGCTCGGAGTACTCGTACTCCGGGCTCCAGAACAGCGCGTCGAACGGGCAGACCTCGACGCAGATCCCGCAGTACATACACAGCGCATAGTCGATGTCGAAACGGTCGAGCTTGTTGACACCACGGGGCTTGCCACCGGCACGACGCGGCGGTGCGAGTTCCTTATGGCCTTCGATGTAGATGCACCAATCAGGACACGAACGGGCGCACAGCATGCACGACGTGCAGTTGTCTTCGCGCAGCGCGATGACCCCGCGGGCACGGACGGGTGGTGACTCCTTCTCGTGCGGGTACTGCACGGTCGCCGCGCCGTTCTTGAGGGTGTCCACGAGCGTGTTGAAGGTGATCCCGAGACCTTTGAACATGCCTGGAACTTTGGGCTTGGCCATCAGAACGCCACCTTGAGGATCGCCGTCAACATGATGTTGGCGAGCGCAATAGGAATGAGGACTTTCCAGGCGAAGCGCTGCAATTGGTCTTCACGGAAGCGCGGGAAGCTGAAACGGACCCACATGATCAAGAAGACGACGATCATCATCTTGACGAACATGATCAGCGGGCCCACGACGTTCATCCAGTTGGCGACGTCGCCGATGTTGTGCCAACCGAACCAGCTGAACGGGACACCCCAACCGCCGAGGAAGAGGGCACTGGCGATCAGCGCGAACACACCGGCGGTGGCGAATTCACCGATGAAGAAGATGAGGAAGCGGAAGCCCGAATACTCCGTCATGTAGCCGGAGACGAGTTCCGATTCGGCGATCGGCATGTCGAACGGCGTCTGCGTCAGTTCCGCCTGGACGGCGATCATGAAGACGATGAAGCCGACGAATTGCGTGAGGATGTAGGGGTTTCCGAGGAAGTGCAGTCCGAAGATCTTGTCGTTGTTCTGCTTGACGACGATCTGCTGGAGGTTCATCGTGCCGGCCTGGATGACGACGCCGATGACGGCGAGGACCATCGGGAGTTCGTAGGCGATGAGCTGACCGGCAGCACGGAGGCCGCCCATCAACGAGTACTTGTTGGCAGACGACCAGCCGGCCATCAGGATGCCGAGGACGCTGACGGAGCTGACCGCCAACGCATAGAAGATGCCCGCCTCGAAGTTCGTGAACCACGCATCGGGCCCGAATGGGACGACGGCGATCAGCAGGAAGGTGCTGGCGAGGACGATCAGCGGCGCCATCTTGAACAGGCGCTTGTCGGCGCCGTCAGGGGCGAGGTCTTCTTTCTGCAGCCACTTGCCGACTTCGGCGAAGAGCTGCATCGAGCCGTAGGGACCGGCTTCCATCGGTCCGAGGCGGCTCTGCATGAAGCTCATCATCTTGAACAGGAAGATGTAGACGATGCTGCCGGCAGGCAGCAGTACGGCGACGATGCCGCCGAGGATGCGGATCAGGGAAACGCCCCAGTAGGGCAGCGCGGCAAGCATCAACGATCGATGTCCCCGAGGATGAAGTAGAGGCTGGCGAGGATCGTGATGATGTCCGGCACGAAGACGCCCTTGAGCAGCCACGGCGTGATCGAGATGTTGTTGAAGCTGGCCGAGCGGATCTTCACACGGAACGGACCGGTGTCACCCTTGCTGACGACGTAGTAGCCCATCTCACCGAGCGGGTTCTCCGTCGACACCCACGCTTCGCCTTCTGGAACCTTGACGATGCGCGGCACCTTCGCCATGATCGGCCCTGCCGGGATGTCGTCGACGAGCTGTTCGACGATCGAGCACGCTTCGCGCGTTTCCTGGAGCCGAACCCAACAGCGGGCGAACGAGTCGCCTGCGGGGTGGGTGATGACCTTCCAGTCGGCCTTGTCCCATGCCATCGGCAATGTCTGGTCGCGGCGGAGGTCCCAGTCGATACCGCTGGCGCGGGCATTGGCGCCGGACAGGCCGTAGCTCATCGCCACGTCCTTGGGGATGACGCCGATGCCGCGGGTACGCATCTGGAAGATCTCGTTGCCGAACAGCAGGTCCTCGATCGTGTCGCAGAACTGCTTCATCTTCTTCATCGTCGCTTTGGCCTCGTCGATCCAACCCTTCGGCAGGTCGTCCTTGAGGCCGCCGATACGGTCGAAGTTCGGGTGGAAGCGGCCGCCGGTCGCTGCCTCGATGAGATTCAGCGCATATTCACGGTCACGGAAGGCGAAGAAGACCGGCGTGATCGCCCCGAGCTGTACACCGAGGTCACCGAGGAACAGCGTGACGTTGGCGATGCGGGAGAGTTCGAAGAGGATCGTGCGGATGTACTGGGCGCGCGGCGGCGCCTCGATCCCCATCAGCTTCTCGGCAGCGAGGATGAACGGCACCTCGTTGGCAAAGCTGCCGAGCCAGTCGATGCGGTTGATCAGCGCTGTGACCTGCGGGAATGAGCGGACCTCTGTCAGTTTTTCGTAGCCGCGGTGCATGTAGCCGGCCGACGGTTCTGCCCATATGACCTGCTCGCCGTCGAGGCGGGCGATGATGCGCAGTGTGCCGTGAGTGGCAGGATGCTGCGGACCGATGTTCAGGGTCATACCCTCGGTCTCGAGTTCGACGTTGACACGGGCATCTGCGGCCTGCGAAGCGATGTAGGCGAGTTGTTGGCGGTCGGAGATGACCTGACCTGACGTCGTGGCGGTCATTCTGCTGCCGCTCCTTCTTCGTCGTCTGCGGCACCCGGAAGTGGCTCGACATCGACGATGCCTGGCCATGGCTTGATGATGCGGGCGAGCAACGGGAAGTCCTTACGCAGCGGATTACCCTCGAAATCGCCTGGCAGGTACATCTTGCGCAGATCGGGATGACCAGTGAAGCTGATACCGAACATCTCCCAAGTTTCGCGCTCGTGCCAGTTGGCGCCTGCGAAGACCGGCACCCAGCTGTCCACGGCGCCACGGTCTTCGACATCGACCTTGAGGATGATGCCGACGTGTTGCTTCAGTGAATAGAGCCTGGCGAGCACCTGAAAACGTGTGTCGCCACCGGCGTATCCCTGCTTGATGGTGTCGTCCCGCGGCGGCGCTTCGTCGGTCGGATCGTCTTCGCTCTTGCCGAACGGGGACGGCATCCAGTCCATCGCCGAGAGGAAGCAGAAGTACTCGAAGCCCATCTCGTCGCGGAGCACCCGGGCGGTCCGGCGCCAGGCTTCGGGCTTGACACGGACCCACAGGTCGTCTGACGGCTTGATCAGCGAATCGGCGATCGAGTCGCCGATGAGCGATCGGAGTCTGTCGAGGATGCCCCGGCGGAGCAGGTCCCCGGGGATCTCGGCAATCGGGGTATCAGCGGTTGGCGACAACGGGCTCGCCCTTCCGCTCGGCTTGTTCCGCCGCGTCGCCGCGCTCCATCAACTTCGTACCCTCGCCGCGCCAGCGGGCACCCATGTCTTCGTTCTTGATGCGCTGCTGCAGGAGCACGATGCCTTCGAGCAGCGCCTCCGGGCGCGGCGGGCAGCCCGGTACGTAGATGTCGACAGGGATGATCTGGTCAACGCCCTTGGTGACCGAGTAGCTGTCCCAGTACGGGCCACCGCAGTTGGCGCAGGAGCCCATCGAGATGACGTATTTCGGCTCGGCCATCTGCTCGTAGAGCCGGCGGATCGCCGGTGCCATCTTGTCGGTGACCGTGCCGGAGATGACCACCAGGTCTGCTTGACGCGGGCTGGACGGCAACGGAATGACGCCGAGGCGCATCACGTCGTAGCGCGGCGAACCGAATGCGGCGCCCATTTCGATGGCGCAGCAGGCGAGACCCCACTGATACACCCACATCGAATACGACCGCCCCATGTTGAACAGCCGGTTGAGACCTTTCGGCATCCGACCCTTGTCGACTAGACCCATCGCAGCACCATGCTTCCTGCTCGGGGCCGCTCGCTGCGTGTGATGTCGTGCCTCAGACCCATCGCAGCACGCCTTTCCGCCAGGCGTAGACGAGGCCGAGGAGGAGGACGAAGACGAAGATGCCCATTTCCAGGAGACCAAAACCGGCATAGCGCTCCAGTTGTGTCGCCCACGGGAAGATGAACACGGTTTCGACGTCGAAAATGACGAAGAGCAGGGCGAAGACGTAATAGCGGATCTGGCTCTGCGACCAGCCGTCGCCGATCGGGTCGACACCGCTCTCGTAGACCTTGGACTTGTCGGCATTGGGACGATTCGGTCGAACGAGCGCGCTGATAGCCAGCAGCAGGGCTGCCAGCAAAACACCAATCGCACCGAACATGGCGACCGTGAGGTAGCTCCGCAAGAGTTGGGACATCGGGCCAAGACGCTATCAGCGAGCGTGAAGGCGCTCACAAACGAGCCACCCGGAATCTCCAGGCGAATCTCGGACAGTTCGACGAAGCGTCGATCAGACCGGGTGCGCCTTCTCGTTGGTCGTCGGCCTCCCGGGTTGCTGCCGATCAGTGCTGGCGTGCTGTCGAACGTACAAGCACACCTGGGCGGCTGTGCATCGCCGCCGCGACCAGTTCGCCGTCGCAGATCACCGGGGTGCCGTTGACCAGCAGGTGTTTCATGCCGACGGGCTGATCGGCAGTCAGTCGTTCGGCGTCGGCCGGGAAGTCACGCACACGGCGGGTCGGTCCAGGAGCGACCGTGGCGGGATCGAAGACGACGACATCGGCCGCTGCGCCGACGCGGATCTCGCCGCGATCATCGAAGCCGAACAGGTCGGCCTGCACCTTGGTGAGCTTGTTGATCGCCTCCTCGAGCGTCAGTACGCCGTTCTCCCGCACCCATTTGCCGAGCAGATCCGTCGCCTGCGGGGCGTCGCACAGTTGACCGACGTGGGCGCCGGCATCCGACAGGCCGATCGTGCAGCCCTCGGCCCGTAGCAGTTGGCTGACACCTGCTTCGTCGTCGTTGGCGAGCGTTCCCTGCACCCGCATCCGCAGATCCGCCTCGTCGAGCGTCAGGTCGAGCAGTAGATCGAACGGATCGACGCCGGCGCGTAGCGCGATCGTCGGGATCTGTTCACCGACGAGGTCGGGATGTGCGGACGACTCCATGATCCGGTAGGTCTCCCATCTCGGAAGCAGACCTTGACCGTTGGACCATCCGTCACGGACAGTCTGACGCCATGCCGGGTCGCTGTACGCAGCGCGACGCTCATCGAGCGACTGCGGGATCAACGCCGCAAAGATCGGACTGGTGTTCAACGGGAACGGCTCGACCATCGTGAACGAGAACGACAGCGGCCGGCAGGACACCTGCGGCCAGACGTCGGCGCCCTTCGCCCTGCCCTCCTGATGCATCTCGAGCATTTTCAGGTGAGTCCCATCGGCAATCGTCAGCAGCGCCGTGAACGTGATCGGTGCGCCGACTTCGAGTTGCAGGTCGTAGATTTCACGGAATTTCAGTTCCTTCATCGTCCCGTTGATCCCGATGACCCCCTTCCCGGTGCTCGCCGAGGCGTGACAGAGCGCTTTGATCTCGTCGATGTCCGCCCAGCGGCTGGCGATCGGCTTGCCGTCAGCTCCGAGATGCGTGCCGGCAAAACTGGTGGCAAATCCCGCAGCACCCGCCTCGACCGCGTCGTGCACTAGCGTCGCCATCGTGTCGATCTCCGCTTTCGTCGCCGCGCGTGCGGATGCATCGGGCCCCATGACGTAGATACGCAGCGGCGTGTGGCCGATGTAGGCGGCGAAGTTGAGCAGCATTCCGTGGCGTTCGACCGAATCGAGATACTCGGGGAACGTTTCGAAGTCCCACGGGATTCCGGCCCCGAGCGTCGCCGGGTCCATGTCCTCGACCTGTTCGAGCGTGTTGGCGATGAGGTCATGGTCGCCAGGACGGGTCGGAGCGATCGAGAACCCGCAGTTGCCGGCGACCACTGTGGTGACGCCGTGGAAGCACGACGGTGTCAGCGCGGCGTCCCAGAAGACCTGGGCGTCGTAGTGAGTGTGGATGTCGATGAATCCCGGGGCGACGACGCAGCCGGTCGCGTCGATGACGATGTCGCCGATCAGATCGTGACCGATCGCCGTGATCAGCCCGTCCTGGATGGCGACGTCGGCCCCGAAGCCTGGTGCCAGCGTTCCATCGATGATGGTGCCTCCGCGGATGACGGTGACCTTGCTCATGGTGTGCTCCGTTCTGCCGGCTCGCAAGCCCTGAGGGCAAACTCGGCCGAAGTGAATCTGCCGCAGCGACTGTGCTGCATCCGTTCCATTGTCCCGCTTTTCGTTGGTCGGCGACGATGCGGGCGGTTCCGACGGCTACGCAACCCCGTCACCCGAGTATGCGAAGTCCAACGGAGTACGTGCGGCACGCCCATCGAACCGTGCGTACTCGCCCGAACCGCACGTACTCGGGTCGACGGCGGTTTGCGAATGGGGCTTTCGGGGGGCTGGGGCGGCCGGCCTTACGATGGGTCGATGACTGCGACGCCCGTGTACATGGTGGATCTCGAACCGTTTCGGTTGGGCGATCCCGCCGACCGCGCCCGTGTTGCTGCGCAGATCGACACCGCATGTCGAGACAGTGGATTCCTGCAGATCACCGGACACGGTGTGCCGCTCGATGTGTCCGACCGCCTCCTCGAAGCGTGGACTGCGTTCTCCTCACTGCCCGTCGCCGAGAAGCAACGGTGGATCGTCACCGACAAGTCGGCGAACCGGGGGTGGACCGGTGTGGGGACCGAAGCGCTCGCCGCCAGCCTCGGCAAGAAGACGCCGCCAGACCTTGTCGAGGCCTTTGTCGTCGGGCGCGACGACGCCACCGATGAGTACTTCGATCATCATCGTTCCTGGTTCGTCCCCAATCTCTGGCCAGACGTCCCGGCAGACTTCCACGACGCGTGGACCGCATATGAGTTGGCCGCTCGCGAAGTGCAGGACGTATTGCTGAGGGCAATGGCGATGGCCCTCGGCCTGTCCGACGACTGGTTCATCCAACGGACACGTCGCAGCGTCATCACGACGCGCATGCTGCGGTACGAGCGTCCGCCCGACTCGCCAGACCCCGAGCCGGGACAGATGCGCCTCGGGGCACATACCGACTACGGCATCGTCACGATCCTGCTCGCCGATGAGATTCCCGGGCTCCAAGTGTTCCGCAACGACGAATGGCTCCCGGTGACAACACCGCGCGGATCCTTCACCTGCAACATCGGCGACATGTTGGCGCAGTGGACCAACGACCGCTGGAACTCGACGCTGCACCGCGTCGTGCCGCCCCCGTCGTCGGCTGACGGAACGGTGCTGCGGCGATCGATCGCCCGCTTCCTGGACAGCGAGCCGGACATGATGATCGAGTGCATCCCGACCTGCGTCAGCACTGACAACCCGGCGAAATACGAGCCGGTCAACGGCGGCGAATGGCTGATCAACAAGATCACCGCAGGCCGCACGGTCACAACCTCATAAGACACCGCCCCGACGCAGGAACGGAATCCGTCGTATGCCCACCGGTTTCCTACGTGCGTTGGCCCGCACCGCTACCGCAGCAACCGGACCGAATCCCCGCTGAGGTTCGACATCCCGCTGTCCAGCGTGATGAGGGTGGCGTCGTGATGACGAGCAAGGCCGATCAGGTGGGCGTCTGTCACCTGACGGAATCCGACGAGAGCCTCGTGCGGAACGAGCGGATTGTCCGCGTACGCAACCTCGTCGGCCAGAAATCGGTGATCGCCTCGCCTCGGGAGTTCCGCAAGCACGGCCGTTGCTTGCCGTACCGTGACTGCGTCAGCGGTGACCATCGGGTTCGCTGACACTCGGACAAAGTTCGTCGCCTTCCAACGAGGCAAATCAACGGCGCGCGAGCGAGTGGTGCATGTGCGCCTCCCAAACGAGGGCAACGAGCACGTTGACGTCGGGGAATTGAATCACTCATCATCCAATGCGCTTCTGACCATCTCGGAGGTGACCACCGTCAAAGCGGTCGAGACTCTGATGATCGGAAGTCCATCGACGATGTCAACCCGCAACGGGCGCAGGCCTCAACGCGCCAAGGACGAGATGACCGCACCGATGGACTCGTTATGCATCCTGGCGAGTTCGCGGGCCGCTTCCACCACGTCGTTGTCGATATCCAAGGTGGTGCGCACATCGAGATGCCAGTGCATCTCGATGCGCACCACGCTCTTCCTGATCGGGCGGGGTTGTCGATCGTGGTACACCGTTGGGATGGTTCCCGACGAGGTCGCCCGGTCGGCCGGGCTGGTGCCGCAGTGGGCCAGACGGCGAATCGCCATCGAACCGCTTGCCGGAGGGATCACCAACCGCAACTTCGTCGCCGTGGTCGACGGGACGAGGTACGTGTTGCGGGTACCGGGCGAGCGCACCGAGCTGCTCGGCATCGATCGGGCCGGCGAGCAGCAGGCTGCACGACGCGCAGCCGAGCTCGGCATCGGGCCACCGATCGTGGGCGACCTCCCGACAATCGGGACGTTGATCACCGAACTCGTTCCTGGGCACCACCTCACTGGCGACGGGTTCATCGCCCGCCTCGATGGCGTCGTCAGCC
>JAYTOR010000243.1:0-3670 GCA_043747685.1 Actinomycetota bacterium | reverse complement strand
AAGGTCGCCAACCCCGTCCGCGCGTCCGACCCTGTGCAGCGAACGATCCCAGACCCCAATGCAACGACCGTTCCGTCCTCGACAACCGTTCCGGCAACGACGACCACGGCCGCCGGTGCCGTGCCCGGCGCACGCCCAGCGGTGATCGAGTCGCCGGCGATCCAAGCGGCGCCGCTCGCCGAGGCGGTGCCGATGAGCCAGCGTTCGGTGATGTTCGGCTCCGACGGATTCAGCGACGGCGACTAGTAGCTCGCGACCAGCTCCCCGGCCACGATGGCGGAGCCTGACTGAAACGACGGGCGAGTAGTCTCGGTCCGTGGCTCTACGATTCGTGATCATCGGCGGGGGACCTGCCGGCAATACTGCAGCGACGCACGCGGCGCGGCTCGGGGCGACGGTCACGGTGATCGAACGTGACGTCATCGGCGGTGCGGCGCATCTGTGGGATTGCATCCCGTCGAAGACGATGATCGCCACCGGTGGAGCGATGAGCTTCACCCGTCGGATTCAGGGCATGGGCCTTGAGCAGCAGGTAGCGGAAATCGACAACGATGCGCTCGCCGAGCGCATCGCCGGTATCAAGGACCGCCTGCAGAGTGGCACGACCCGCCTGCTGCACAGCCAGGGCGTGACGATGATCGCCGGGTTCGCCCGTTTCAAGAGCCCGAACGACATCGTCGTCGAGACGAAGACAGGGCTCGTCGAACTCATTGCTGACAAGATTCTCATTGCAACGGGAACCCGCCCGCGCATCCCCGACTGGTGCCAGCCGGACGGCGAACGAATCCTCACCACTCGCGACTGCTATCCGCCGAAAGAGTTCCCCGAGCACATCACGGTGATCGGCTCTGGCGTCACCGGCGTGGAATTCGTGCACATGTTCTCGTCCTTCGGCGCCAAGGTCACCCTGGTCGTCAGTCGCCAGCAGGTGCTACCAGGCAAAGACGGCGACGCCGCCGCATTGCTCGAGGAAGACTTTCTGCGACGCGGCGTCAAGCTGCTCAAAGGTGCCAGGGCAACCCATATCGAGCGCACCGACGAGGGAGTGACGGTGCGCTGTGATGACGGCCGTGTCGTGTACAGCAGCCATGCCGTACTGGCGATCGGCTCCGTGCCCAACAGCGACGGGCTGGCACTCGATGCCGCCGGTGTCGAAACCGACCGCAGCGGCTACATCGAGATCAACCGCCATTGCCAGAGCAACGTCGCCCATATCTACGCGGCTGGCGACGTCAGCGGCAAGCTGCCGCTCTCCTCCGTCGCTTCGATGCAGGGTCGCAAGGTCGCAGAACACGCCATGGGTCTGCAAACCGTCGCCCACCGTCACCTCGATTACGACAAGGCGGCGTCGGCGATCTTCACCGAGCCCGAAATTGCCGATGTGGGCCTCGCCGAAGCCGAGGCGTTCTCACTCGGCCGCAAGATCCGCGTCACCAAAGTGCCGTTCTCGGGAACCCCGAAAGCGCTGATCAACAACGATTCGCGTGGCTTCGTGAAGATCCTGTCCGACCCGGCAACCGGTGTCGTACTCGGCGGATCGATCGTCGGGCGTCACGCCGCCGAATTGATCAGCGTCATCGCCCTTGCGGTCACCGCCAACCTCAAAGTCACCGACATCGTCGAGAGTCTGCTGGTGCATCCTGCGCTCGCAGAGGCGATCGCCGAGGCCGCTGAGTGACGTCCGCCGGCTCGTCCCCGAGCAGTCATCGAAGCATCCGCATTCGTCGAACCACTGGCTGCTGACCGATGTTCTCGACCGAGGCCGAAACCGAGCACCCACTCCCCAAAGGACTCGTACTGGCGCGAATCCGGTCGCGCTGGTGGGCTGCGATCCTCGACGAGTTGATCGTTGTGGTCCCAGCATTTGCGGTCGTGTTCATCTGGGCACTGACCACCAACAACACGAAGATCGGCGACGGCGAGTACCTGTTGATCACCGCCATCGTGTCGGTCGTTTCGGCGGTGTACCACACGGTGTGCATCGCCGTATGGGGACGCACGGTCGGCAAGCTCGCCACCCACATTCGCGTCGTACGCGTCGACAACGGTGGCCCGCCAGGGTGGTGGTACTCCGCCATCAGAGCACTGCTGCCGACAGCATTGGGCGCCGTCCCGGCGATCGGTCCGTACCTCGTATTCCCGGTGTACATCGTGGCGTTTTTCGACCCTCGCCGGCAAGGGCTGCACGACAAGGCTGCTGGCACGATCGTCATCACCGACACGCCCCCCGCCTCGCCGTAGTCCGCCACTTGCCCGTTCGACGAGTCGATCGAGTAGGAACACGCCCCACGCCGCGAAGGAAATACTCGGATGGAGCCCTTCGTCAAGCCTATTCGATGACGGCGACGACGTCCCCTGCGCCGACCGTTGCGCCAGCGGCGACCTTGATCTCTTTGACCTTGCCGGCCTTTTCGGCCTGGATCTGATTCTCCATCTTCATCGCTTCGAGCACGACGACGGCCTGACCGACTTCGACCTGCTGACCCACCTCGACGAGGATCTTGACGATCGTCCCCTGCATCGGGACGATGACGTCACCAGAACCGATGCCGCCCCCGCCGGACGACGCAGCAGCCCGCGGTGCCTTCTTGGCCGCACCGCCGGCGGCGACGGCGACGACCGGTGCGTCCGGCACCCACAGTTTGACATCGAAGCGCTTGCCGTTGACCTCGACGGTCGTCTGACGCTGCACGAGTGGTGCTTGGCCGTCTGCGCTCTGCGGGGTGGGTTTGAAGGCGTCGATACCACTGAGGTCGAGTGTCTCCTCGACCCATTTCGTCGAGTGTGTGACAGCAGCGAAGTCGGGATGGCGCAGGATCGCCAGGTCTGCCGGGATCGTGGTGGCAACGCCCTCGACGACGGTCTCCTCCAACGCCCGAATGGCTCTGGCGATCGCCGTCGGACGGTCCTTGCCCCAGACGATCAGTTTGCCGATGAGGTTGTCGTAGTACTGGCTGATCTCGTCGCCGGCCTCGTAGCCGGCGTCGAAACGGGTCCCGAAACCATCAGGTGCCTTGAGTACGGTGATCGTGCCGGGGGAGGGCAGGAACTTGCCGCCTGCCGGGTTCTCGGCGTTGATGCGGATCTCGATCGCTGCGCCGTGGCGGCTGGCGTCGACGTCGGCCTGCGTCATCGGCAACGGTTCACCGGAGGCGACGAGGATCTGCCATTCGACGAGGTCGATGCCGGTGATCATCTCGCTGACCGGGTGTTCGACCTGCAACCGGGTGTTCATCTCGAGGAAGAAGAACTCGCCGTCCTGATAAATGAATTCGACGGTGCCGGCGTTGTAGTAACCGACCGCCTTCGCAGCCTTGACGGCAGCTTCGCCCATAGCCGCTTCGATGCCCTCGCCGAGTGCAGGTGCCGGCGCTTCCTCGATCAGTTTCTGGTGGCGGCGCTGCGCTGAGCAGTCGCGTGTAGATATCCACACGACGTTGCCCTGCTGATCGCCGACGAGTTGCACCTCGACGTGCCGCGGCCAGATGAGGTACTTCTCGACGTAGATCTCGTCGCGTCCGAAGAACGCTTTGGCCTCGCGTTTGGCGGAATCCATCGCCTCCTGCACGTCGGCCTCCGACTTGATGACCTTCATGCCGCGACCGCCGCCACCGAAGGCCGCCTTGATGGCGATCGGGTAGCCGGCCGACGCGCCGAACTGCTTGATCTC
>JAYTOR010000242.1:0-19096 GCA_043747685.1 Actinomycetota bacterium | reverse complement strand
GGCGCTCCCGTCCCAAGGTGAAACACACTCCGCAGTGGGGGGACCGGTGTAGGCCGTCAGCCGACGAGACGGGTGCGGCCCTCCCAGAACGGCGCGCGTAGATCCTTCTTGAGGATCTTGCCGCTCGGATTCCTCGGCAGCGCCTCGACCCATTCGACGCTCGTCGGGCACTTGAACGGTGCGAGGCGAGTCCTGGAGTAGGCGATCAACTCGGCCTCCGATACCTCGGTGCCTGGCGCTCGAACAACCATCGCCCGAGGCGTCTCGCCCCACTTGTCGGAGGGGATGCCGATGACGGCGACGTCGGCAACGCCGGGATGCGACATCAGCACGTTTTCGACCTCGGCAGGGTAGATGTTCTCACCGCCGGACACGATCATGTCCTTCATCCGGTCGTACATGTACAGATAGCCATCGGCGTCGAGGTAGCCGGCGTCGCCGGAACGAAACCAGCCGCCGGGACGAATCGCCTCGGCGGTCGCCTCGAGCATGTTCCAATAGCCCTTCATCACCATCGGGCTGTTGATCCAGATCTCGCCGACGCCACCGACGGGCGCATCGTCGCCTGTATCGGCATCGACGATCCGGATAGCGCTCCCGGGCACGGCAAGACCGGCTGCACGCAACCGTTCGGGATGCGGCCCGCCCGGCTGGTGATCTGCGGCAGGCAGGATGACGACAGTGCCGGTCGTCTCGGTCAGCCCGTAGGCCTGCAGGAACTGGCATCCGAACGTCCGGATCGAATCGGTGAGCACCTGCTCGGAGATCGGCGCCGCACCGTAGAGGAAGTAGCGCAACGCGGAGAAGTCGCGCCGTTCGATGCCGGGGACGGCGAGCATGAACTGCAACACGGTCGGCACGAGGAAGGCGTGGGAGATGTGTTCGCGCTCGATCAGTTCGACGAGGGCCGCCGGCACGATGTCTCGGACGATCACGTTGGTCGCGCCAAAGGCGATGCCGGCGAGCACCCAGCCGCCGCCACCGATGTGGTAGAGCGGCATGGCGACCATACTGATCGACTCGCTGTCGAGTTCCATCAGTCCGGGGTACAGCGAGCGACCCGCTTCGAGGTTCGACTGCGTGAGCTGAGCGCCCTTCGGCCGGCCCGTCGTGCCGGACGAATACAGCTGATAAGCAACGTCGTCCGCTGCCTGCGGGACCAGTGGATCGATGGCGGGATACGAATCTCGCCAGATGGCGAACGTCGGGTAGTTGCTCGATTCACCGATGATGACGATCTTCGTGTCTGGCAGTTCGCCGACGATCTGCTCGACGAGCGGGGCGAACTCCTCCCCGACGGCGAAGACCTTGGCGCCGGCATCGGCGACGATCACGGCGATCTCCGGCGGAGCGAGGCGGAAGTTGACCGGCGTCGGGACGGCGTTGAGTTTGGCGGCACCGAAGAACAGTTCGATCTGCTCGGGGCTGTTCTTGTCGAGATAGCAGACGTGGTCACCAACGCCGACGCCCGCGTCACGGAGCGCCTGGGCGAGGCGGTCGGAGCGCTCGTTGAGCTCGCCGTAGGTCATTTGCTGGTCCGCTCCCCACCGCAGCGCTACGTGGTCTGGCCGATCAGCCGCCCAACGACGAACGATTTCAGCAGTGGTGATCACGATGCAGTTCCCCCTGGTTTGTGGCGTGGTGCTTGCTGGGTCCGACGCTTGTCAGCGGACGGGTACGGGCTTTCGGCCCAACCGCACCGGGGTCGGCTTGGAGTGGTCGAGCGAGGGAGCGGGCACGACGGCGCGGTCGATTGCCAGCAACGCCTGCTCGGCGTGGCCCTGGGCGCACTCGGGATCGGGCCCGTCGAGTGGTAGGCCGGTGAAGAACTTGGCTGCCATGCATCCGCCCTGACAGGCGTCGTAACTGCCGCACGACGTGCACGCGCCGGCGGATTCTGGCTCACGCAGTTCTTGGAACAGCGCCGATTCCTTCCACACCGTAGCGAAGCCGCCGGGGTCGCGTACCGAGCCGGCTTTGAACTGGTCGTGAATCACGAACGGGCAGGCATACACGTCGCCGACCGGATCGATCAGGCAGACGACGCGGCCGGCTCCACACATGTTCAAACCCGGCAATGACTCGCCGAGAGCGTTCAAGTGGAAGAAAGAGTCGCCGGTGAGAACGTTGTCGCCGTTGGCCAGCAGCCAGCGGTAGATCTGGTGCTGTTGGAGATTGGTTGGGTGCAGTTCTGGCCACGTGTCGACGCCGCGGCCCGATGGACGCAGGCGCGTGACGCGAAGCTGCGCACCGTACGAATCCGCAAGTGCCTTGAAGCCGTCGAGTTGGTCGGCGTTGTGGCGGGTCACGACGATCGAGATCTTGAACGGCCCGAAATTCGCCGCTGCGAGATTGTCCATCGCCCGGCGGGCGAGTGCGTAGGAGCCCTCGCCGCGCACGGCGTCGTTGGTGACGGCGTCGAGGCCGTCAAGCGAGATCTGGATGTCGAGGTAGTCCATCGCCGCCAGCCGTTCGGCCTTTGCCTGGTCGATGAACGCACCGTTGGTGGAGAACTTGACGCCGATGTCGTTGCCGATCGAATACTCGAGCAGTTCGAAGAAGTCGCGGCGAATCATCGGCTCGCCACCACCGATGTTGATGTAGAACACCTGCAGCGCCTTGAGCTCGTCGAGTACTCGCTTGGCCTCCGCTGTCGACAACTCCCGATCGTCGCGCTGCCCGCTTGACGACAGGCAGTGCACGCATGCCAGGTTGCAGGCGTAGGTCAGCTCCCATGTGAGGCAGATCGGGGCGTCGAGGCCGTGCTTCAACTGACTGACAAGTGTCTGTGCGCTCATTGGATTTCCTGCTCTCCGCCGCTCACGCTGCGGTCTCCTCGGTCGTCGGAGGCTCGGTCGCTTGAACGCGCGGTCGCTTGAACGCGCGGTTGTGCACGCTGGCGGATGACGTGCGACTCCATCAGGCTGACGATGGCCTTCTCGAAGCTCGGCCAACGTGCCTCGGTGACACCACACGCCGTCAACGTCGCGGCCAGCGAATCGTGCTCCGACAACGCGGTGGCGACGGCGACGACATCCGGATGCTTCATGAACACGAGGCGGCGGTTGCCGTAGTGGTACGCCAACGCGCCGAACGGCTCGGGCCGCACGGCGACCTGAGGATCGAGTTCGAGCGCCAGGTCCAGCGTCGGCTGCTCGGTCAACGGACTGGCCGACTGCCTAATAGACGCCGCACATCCCGTCGATCGAGATCTCCTCGATCAACATCTCTTCCTCGACGAGCGGAGCGTCTGCCTGTGGTGCGACGGGTGCAGTCGCCTCGATGAGTGCTGTGTCCTGAGCCATGGGCTCATCGTAACTCAGCGGTTGCGGACGCCGGCAGGCGAACCTGCAGGGGTTGCCCGTGCCGTGCGCGCGAGTTAGAGTTGCAACCCCTCGCACGGCCCCTGGAATTTCGATGAGCACCGACGCGCCCCTGTTTCCCGAACTCGAGATCGAACGCGCACAACTGGCGTACTCGCGCGTCTGTCGTGACTCGATGATCGAGCGCTTGAGCGCCGTCGACCCCGAGGCGTCTGCAGACCTGATCACCAAGGAGTACATCGAGGTCACCGTCGCCGACGCCCTCGAGGATCTGCGTACACCTGGCGCCGGCGACTTCTTCGGGCGCATCGACACCGAAGCCACCCCGCGACAACCAGCGGAACGCTGGTATGTCGGACGCCGCCATATCGAGGATGCTGCCCACGACCCGGTCGTCGTCGACTGGCGAGCGCCGATCGCCGCACCGTTCTACCGTGCCACGGCGGTCGACGCGCTCGGCCTCACATTCCGGCGGCGGTTCACGCTTGGCGTCGATGCCGACGGGGTCAACGACCTGTCGGCGTATCTCGACGAACAACTCGACGATCCCGACTCGGCATCGGCTGCCAGCGGCATCCCCGATCCGGTGCTCGCCGAGATCGGTGCCGCCAGAACCGGGGCGATGAAGGAGATCGTGGCGACGATTCAGGCAGAGCAGGACGTCGTGATCCGCGCCACGATCGATCAATGCCTCGTCGTGCAAGGCGGTCCCGGTACCGGCAAGACGGCTGTTGGCCTGCACCGCGCCGCCTTTCTCCTCTTCGAACATCGCCGCCGCCTCGCCCGTGAGGGTGTGCTGGTCGTCGGCCCGAACCGGGTCTTCCTCGACTACATCGGCCATGTGCTGCCGTCGCTCGGCGAGCGTTCGGTTCGCCAGGCGACCGTGCTCGATCTCTGTGTTCCACGCGTCGAGGTCACGCACCGCGACAGCATCGACCTGGCGCGGCTGAAGGGTTCGGAGCGGATGCTGGCGGTACTGGCAAATGTGGCCGTGGCCGCCATCAAGGCGCCGACCGAAGCCGTGCGCGTACCGAGCGGTGCGCGCACCGTCGTATTCGAGGCCGAGGAGGTCGCCGGCTGGATCGCCGACGTACTTCGAGACGGTGCAGGTAGGGGACTCGGCATCAACCGGCGCAAGGAAGCGCTGCGAAACATTGCCCAGCGCGAGTTGCTACGACGTTCCGGCAAGGATGAGGCGTGGGCGCAGGCTGGTGTCCTGCGATCGGCACTGACCAAGGCGTGGCCGTCTCAGAACCCGCAGACCGTCGTCCGCAGACTGCTGACGAACGCCGAAGTGCTCGCCTCGGCCGCCGCCGGAATCTTCGACGCTGACGAGCAGGCAGCGCTGATCGCTGACGCCACCCGGCGCCCTGCGAAGGGTGAGAAGAAGTCCGCAAGCCGCTGGACCGCCGCAGACCAGCTGCTGATCGACGAGATGAACTCACTGCTCAACAGCCCGCCATTCGTCTACGGCCACGTCGTCGTCGATGAGGCTCAGGATCATTCGGCGGTCGCCTTGAAAGCCATCGGCCGGCGCAGCCCGACGGGTTCGCTGACGATCCTCGGCGACCTCGCGCAGTCGACCACACCAGCCGGCCAGTCGTCGTGGGATGTCGTGCTGCGATTCCTCGATGCCGAGGCGGCGACGGTTGCCCATCTGACGATCGGCTATCGAGTGCCCGCCCCGATCCTCGACGTCGCCAACCGCCTGCTGCCGATGACCGAAGTCGATACCGTCGCCAGCCGATCGGTGCGAATCGACGGTGAACCGCCGACGCTGCATCTGATCAATACGGCGGAGTTGCCGTCGGCGGTCGCGGCCGAAGTCGCAACGATGCGCCACCGACATCCGCTAACTGGTGTTGTGGCCCCTGAAGATCTTTTCCCGGCGATCACCGGGGCACTCGCTGCGGTCGGCCTGAAGGCAGTCGGCGAGGTCCAGGATCTCGCCAAGATGGACGTCCCGCTTTTCGCAGCCGAGGCCGTGAAGGGCCTGGAGTTCGACGGTGTGATCGTCGTCAATCCGCACGAGATCCTCGACGGAACTCCACGCGGCGCGAGGTTGTTGTATGTGGCGATGACACGTGCCGTGCAGACGCTGAAATTCATCAGCGACCAGCCGCTGCCAGCGGTCCTGACCGACGAGACCCGATAGCCGCCGCAGCCCCGAGTACGTGAGGTCCGGGCGAGTACGTGCGGGTGGCTGGTCGCGCCGCATCTACTCGCCTGGACCCGCTGTACTCGCGAGCCGTCTGCGCGCACATGCGCACGACATGACTCGCTCGACGTTGGCCGATAGTGTCGGCAGAACAGTCACTTGGATTCGAACGGGGTAGAAACCACATGAAGACCAAAGCCGCAATCTTGTGGGCGCGAGATACGCCGTGGAGCGTCGAGGAGATCGAACTCGATCCGCCAAAGGTCGGCGAGGTACTCGTGCAGATGGTCGCCTCCGGCATGTGCCATTCTGACGAGCATCTGCTGACCGGTGACCTTGCAGGGGTCACGCCGGAGCCGCCGCTGATCGGTGGACACGAGGGCGCCGGTATCGTCCTGGAAGTCGGACCCGGTGTCTATTCCGTGGTTCCGGGCGACCACGTCGTGTTCGGATTCGTACCGGCATGCGGGCGCTGCCCGAGCTGCGCGACGGGTCATTCCAACCTCTGTGACATGAACGCCATCACCGCGACCGGCATGCAATTGGCCGACGGTACAGCCCGCCACCATGCCGGCGACAAGGACTTGGCGCTCGGGGTCGGCTCGCTCGGCACCTTCGCCCATCACACCGTCGTCAACGAGGCCAGTTGCATCAAGGTCGACAAGGACATCCCGCTCGACAAGGCATGCCTGCTCGGCTGTGGTGTCGTCACCGGCTGGGGTTCCGCCGTCTACGCAGCTCAGGTTCAGGCCGGTGACACCGTCGCCATCGTCGGCTGCGGCGGCATCGGTTCGGCCGCCGTGCAAGGTGCCAAGATCGCTGGTGCACGAGTGATTGCGGCAATCGACCCCGTCGAGTTCAAGCGTGAAAAGGCGCAGGAGTTCGGCGCCACCGTGTCGTACTCGTCCATCGACGAAGCGGTCGCTGATCTCGAAACGTCGACGTGGGGTCGCGGTTTCGACAAGGTCATCATGGCGATGGGCGTCGGAAACGGCGATGCGCTCGGTCAGGCGTTCTGGCTCGGCGGCAAGCGTTCGAAGATCGTTGTCACCAACATCCACCCGATCGGCGAGACGTCGATCGCCATCCCCGCAGTGTTCCTGACGGTCTTCGAGAAGCAGATCATCGGATCACTGTTCGGCTCCGGCAACCCTCGTGCCGACATCCCGAAACTGCTCGAGCTCTACAGCCAGGGCAAACTGGACCTCGACGGTATGGTCACCAAGACCTACCCGCTCGAAGGGATCAACGAGGGCTACGACGACATGCGCAACGGCAAGAACATCCGCGGCGTACTTGTCTACTAGTCGACCTCACTCGCTCGTTCCTCGCATCGTTCGACCGTTCGGTCGAGTTGTCACCATTACTCGTTCTCTCTCTCCTCACTCTCTCCGTTCCGGCGAGTTTCGATGAGCGGCTGCGCCGCCCTCACTCTTCGGCGGCGGCTGCCAAGCCGACCTTGGCCAACGTACGAAGGGGCTACGGCCCCCTCCTGCCGAACGGAGAGCTCGACTCTCGACGGCTCGGGACGTTTGCAACTACTTCGAACACGGGACTCGGGCTTTGACCTTCGCGAAGAGCAAGGACCGACCTCCATCGTTTCCTCCGCGCTCCTGGGTGTTTCCCCGTGAGTGAGTTGTTGGGGCGGATTTCGGCTGGGGTCGTGGGGCGTCAGCGGGAGGTCGAGCTGGTTTTGGCGGCGTTGACCGCTGAGCGGCATGTCTTGCTCGAGGGGCCTCCTGGGACTGGCAAATCGACGCTGCTCCGTGCTGTCGCCACGGAGCTGGGGGTCGGGTTCGAGTTTGTCGAGGGCAACGCCGAACTGACTCCGGCTCGGCTCGTCGGACATTTCGATCCGGCTCGCGTGATCACAGACGGCTATTCGCCTGATGTCTTCGTCGACGGACCGTTGGTGTCGGCGTTGCGTGACGGATCGCTGCTGTATGTCGAGGAGATCAACCGCGTTCCGGAGGAGACACTCAACGTGCTCGTGACGGTGATGAGCGAAGGCGAGATCCACGTCCCCAGGCTCGGGCATGTTGCAGCCAGCAGCGGATTCCGGATGGTGGCGGCGATGAATCCGTTTGACGCCGTGGGCACGGCGCGCATCTCCGGGGCGATCTACGATCGGGTGTGCCGCTTGGCGCTGTCCTATCAACAAGCCGAAGAAGAAGCCGAGATCGTCCGCCGCGCCGTCGGGTCGAAACCCGTCGAACCTGCGTGGCTTGCGGCGGTCGTCGAGGTCGTCAGGCGTACCCGCACGCACCCCGATCTCCGCGTTGGCTCGTCGGTACGCGGAGCGATCGACACGGCACTCGTCGCCAGTTCGCTCGCAGCTCTGCGCGAGTCGACACCGACTGATCCTGTCGTCGGTCTCGACGCCGCGCTGGTCGCCCTGTCGGGACGCGTTCGCCTTCGCGAGGGCAGCAGCCGTTCTGCGGAGGAGATCGTCACCGAGTTGTGGAACGCAGTGTTCGCTGCGTCGCGAGGTGATGGCGAGGGAAAAGCGATGGCCCCGGCGGGGGCGGACAACGACCGCCGAGCAGTGCACTCCCCGATGTAAAAGAGGGAGAGGCCGCAGACAAGGCGGTCTCCGATGCGCAACGTTCGACGAAATCGCGGCGCGAGTTGTCGCGTCACGACAACTTCGAACAGATCTCGCCGGAGGTCGGCCAACTCGACGAACAGGCCTTCGAGGATTCGATGGCCGACAACGCCGACGAGACACTCGGGCTGCTCGCCGACCTGACCGGAGCGACCGATGAGAAACTCCGCGAGCTCGCCAAGCGTCTGGCCGGTCGGCTGATGCTCGATGTCACGCGGCGGGGGCCGTCCCGGCGATCGGGTATCGGCCGGATCGAGACGACCAGCTACGACGACGAAGGCGACCTCGACCTCGACGCCAGTATCGAGGCGATCGCCGAATCGTTCGGGACCGACCAGCCGCTCGACGTCGACCGGCTGCGCTCACGTCGATGGACGAAACCGACGACGGCGTTGTGCCTGGTCGTCGATCGCAGCGGGTCGATGTCGGGTGAGTCGCTTGCCAGCGCAGCGATGGGTGCAGCGGCCGTTGCCTGGCGGGCACCGCTCGACTACAGCGTGCTCGTGTTCGCCAAGGACGTCATTGTCGCCAAGAGTCAGGACGGCGACAGGGCAGCGGAGTCTGTCGTCGATGCGGTCTTGAGCCTGCGCGGCTTCGGCACCACCGACGTCGCCGGTGCGTTGCGGATCGCGGCAGAGCAACTGGCGCGCAGCCGTGCCAGCCGCAAGATCACGGTGTTGTTGTCGGACTGCCGCTCGACCATCGACGGCGACGTGGTGGCCGCAGCTGCAGCACTCGATGAGCTGTGCATCGTCGCCCCGGAGACCGATTGCGCCGACGCCGGTGAACTCGCAGCGCAGTCGGGCGCCAAGTGGACGACAGTCGCCGGCCCGAGCCACATCGCCGAAGCCATTGCCAGAGTCCTCGACCAGTAAGCCACGTTCTGTAGCGAGCGATGGTGCAGTTTGTGGAGGCGCTTTGCAGAAGTGACCCAACGCGCGATCGGCGGACGCGGTGTTACGAGCAATGGTGCAGTTTGTGAACACCATGACGCAGAAGTGACCGAACGCTTGTCTGCTGATGGTCGGGCGGCAAACTGTGTGGGGTCGTCGGAGGATGGCCGATGGCACCGGCGGCGCGGGTCAGTGACAGGTCAGATCGGCGGTCGGATAGATGCCTTTTTGCGTCTCGGTGGCGCTGACCGATGGCAGTGTCGTCGGCGTTGCCATCGTGGTCGATGAGGACGTCGTCGATGAGGGCTTCGAGGGCTTCGTGGTCGCCGGTGCCTTGGTCGAGGGCGCCGATGCCACGGTCGTATCGGCAGCGGATACCGAGGTCGAGTTGGCTGCTGGGTCGGTGACCTGAGTGGGGGCATCGGCAAGCTTGGCCTGGCCGCGGAAGACGGCGAGGATCGCCTTCATGTTCGGTGTGTCGATCGTCGGCCGGATGACCTGGGCGCTCCCGGCGAGGAAGCCGACACCGGCGATCTGATACTGCTTCACTTTGGTCGGATCGAATGTGCGCATCGCGCCGGCGACATCGAGGAGTTGCTGAACCGTCAACGCCTGATCAACGGTCACCTTGCCGATGATGGCATTGATCAGATTGTTGGCGACGACGGGATTGGTCGCACCCTCGTCGATCGCCTTCTGCAGCACCCGCTTGATGAAGTCCTGCTGCCGCGTGATGCGGCCGTAGTCGCTCGCCTGGTCGTCCTTCCATGTGTTCGTCGTCGGATCGAGGTATTGGTAGTGTCGCGAGCGGACGTACGCCAGCGCTTCGTCGCCCTGCATCGCGTGGCAGCCGGTTCCGTCGAACTCGAACCCGGTGTGCGTATCGCGTGCTGCATAGGTGAACGGGACGCTGATACCGCCGACGGCATTGACGAGCGCCTGGAACGCACAGAAGTCGACGTTGACCCAATGGTCGATCGACAGCCCGAAGTTGGTGTGGATCGTGTCGATGAGCTTTTGCACGTTGTTCGGATCCCATGCCGAGTTGATGCGACCGGAGGAGTTGCCGATCTTCACCCACAGGTCACGCGGGAACGACAGGATGGCGGCTTGACTTGTCGTCGGATCGACACGCAGGATGAGGATGGCGTCGCTACGCGAACCCATGTCCGAGCGGTCGCCGATGCCTCCGTAGTACTTAGAATTCGGGTCGATACAGGTCGTGTTGTCGGTACCGGTGAGCAGGAAGGTGAGCGCGCCGACATCAGCCGGCGGGAACGTGGCGTCAGGAGCTACGGACCCGGCAAGAGTGGCACCCGGCGCGGCGGTGGCACCGGGGGCGATGGTGCCGCCCGGCGCAGACGCGCCGCCGCCGCTCGACACGGTCGGATCGAATGCCGGTCTGACGATGATCGAGGCGCGGTTGAGACTCTGGAGCTTCTTCGTCCCGATTGATACGGCAAAACTGCCGATCAGCGACACCAACGCGAGAACCAGGCAGATGGCGACGATGAGCCGTTGCACCATCGTGTGGCGATGCAGCTTTCGGTGCTTGACCGGGACGAGCTCGATTTCGTTGCTGTCGCCGGACTCCGTCGCCATGAGTTGAGCAGGCTACCGCAGGCCTTCGTGAGTGCGCGAGCAAGCATCGGCCACTCTCCTCGGAGCCGGGCGAACTCGCCGAGCATCAAAACCCCGAGAGCGGGGCCTCAGACTGGTGCGAGGACGACGTCGACGGCCAATGGACCATCCGTCGGAATGTATGTGAGGGATGCGATCGATCCGGCCGATGTCAGGTCGGCGGCGCCGAGGCGGAGGGCGTCGAGGGTCGCTGCGGGCCCGGAAACCGTCGCCGTCTCGACGGCCGCGCGCTGGGACACCTTGGCGGCGGTCTTGGCCCGGCGGACGGCAGTGAGCGCCTCGGAGGCGGCGAGCAGTGGTGCTTGGTCGAGCGAGACTGCAGTCATCTTCGGCCATGGCTGCTGATGGACCGAGCCGTTCTGCCACCAACTCCACACCTCTTCGGTGACGAATGGCATGAACGGTGCGAACAGACAGTGCAGCGTGGCGAGCGCCTGGCGCAGCGCAGCGACCGCCGACAGGCCACCCTGATACGCGCGGGTCTTGACGAGTTCGACGTAGTCGTCGCAGAACCACCAGAAGAACGATTCGGTGCGTTCGAGCGCCCGGGCGTAGTCGAAACCGTCGAATGCATGCGTGGCTTCGTCGACGACACCGGCAAGGCGGTCGAGCATCAACTGGTCGACCAGGTCGGTGACCCCTGCGGAATCGTCACCGTCGAAACCGAGGACGAACTTCGACACGTTGAGCAGCTTGTTGGCGAGTTTGCGGCCGACCTTCATCTGCTCTTCGCTGTAGGCCGTGTCGACGCCGGGCCGTGCAGAGGCCGACCAGTAGCGAACGGCATCGGTGCCGTACTGGTCGAACATTGCCAGCGGCGTGACGACGTTGCCCTTCGACTTCGACATCTTCTTGCGGTCCGGGTCGAGGATCCAGCCGGAGAGCGCAGCGTTGCGCCACGGGACGGTGCCGTGTTCCCAGTGGCTGCGGACGATCGTCGAGAACAGCCAGGTCCGGATGATGTCGTGGGCCTGCGGACGCAAGTCCATCGGGAACACCCTGGCGAACAAGTCGGCGTCGTCTTCCCAACGACCGCCGATCTGTGGTGTCAGTGACGACGTTGCCCACGTGTCCATCACGTCGGGGTCGCCGATGAAGCCTCCGGCGACACCACGTTGATCGGCGGTGTATCCGGTCGGCGAGTCGGTCGACGGGTCGATCGGCAGGAGCGATTCGTCCGGCACGAGCGGATGGTCGTAGTCCGGGTTGGCGTCAGCGTCGAGCGCGTACCAGACGGGCACAGGAACTCCGAAGAAGCGCTGGCGGCTGACGAGCCAGTCACCGTTGAGGCCCTCGACCCAGTTCGTGTAGCGGTGCTGCATGTGCGCCGGATGCCAGGTGATCTCGTCGCCACGCTTGACGAGTTCGTCGCGCAGGTCGGTTTCGCGTCCGCCGTTGCGGATGTACCACTGCCGGCTGGCGACGATCTCGAGCGGGCGGTCACCCCGCTCGTAGTACTTCACCGGGTGGGTGATCGGGCGCACTTCTCCGAGCAGATCGCCGGATTCGCGGAACTGTTCGACGATCAGTCGCTGTGCCTGCTTGGCGGTCTTGCCGGCGAGTTCGCCGTACTTCGCCAGACCCTCGGCCTCGGTGATCCACGGGGTCTCGGCGACGAGGCGGCCGTCACGACCGACGATGGCGCGTGTCGGCAGGTTGAGCTCGCGCCACCACGTCACGTCCGTCGTGTCGCCGAACGTGCAGATCATGGCGATGCCGGTGCCTTTTTCGGGGTCCGCCAGTTTGTGTGCCAGCACGGGCACTTCGACGCCGAACACCGGCGTGCGCACGGTGGAACCATCGAAGAACGGTTGGTAGCGCTCGTCATCGGGATGAGCGACGAGGGCGACGCAGGCCGGCAACAGTTCCGGTCGGGTGGTGTCGATGACGATGTCACCGCCGCCGTCGGTGCGGTGGAAGGCGAGCCTGTGATAGGCGCCGGCGACCTCACGGTCCTCCATTTCCGCCTGGGCGACCGCGGTCTTGTAGTCGACGTCCCAGAGCGTCGGAGCTTCCTGGGTGTAGGCCTCGCCGCGGTCGAGGTTGCGCAGGAACGCACGCTGGCTGGCGCGTCGGCTGTGCTCGTCGATCGTCGTATAGAGCAGGCTCCAGTCGTAGGACAGGCCGAGGCGCCGGAGCACGTTCTCGAAGATGTGCTCGTCCTGGCTGACGAGTTGTTCGCACAGCATGATGAAGTTCGGTCGCGAAATCGGGATCGCCTGATGATCCTTCGGCGGGTCTCCGCGGAACGGCGGCTCGAACGCCGAGTCGAAGGCAACCGACGGGTCACAGCGGACTCCGAAATAGTTCTGCACGCGCCGCTCGGTCGCAAGGCCGTTGTCGTCCCAGCCGATCGGATAGAACACGGACTTGCCGGTCATCCGCTGATAGCGGGCGATCGTGTCGGTGTGCGTATAGCTGAACACGTGGCCGACATGGAGCGAACCGCTGACCGTCGGGGGCGGGGTGTCGATCGAGAATACGTCGCCCCGAGCTGCTTGGCGGTCGAAGCGATAGATGCCGTCGTCATCCCATCGCTGGATCCATGAAGCTTCGATGCCGTCGAGCGACGGCTTGTCAGGAACGGTACCCATAGGACATTTTACGGTACTCGCCCGGCCTGCTGACTCCCACCTCGGTTTCCATGCCCCGACCTTGCTGACCATGTAATTCCCAGTCGCGGCGCTCTGTGGTGCGCATACGCTTGGGAAGGATGCTCAACTTGTACGACACCGCCACCGGCCAGATCAGGGAGCTCGCGATGCGCGACCCGGGCACCGTGAGCATCTACGTGTGCGGGCCGACGGTCTACGGTCCTCCGCACCTCGGCCACGGTCGGGCAACGCTCGTCTACGACATCCTCCGCCGCTATCTCGAATGGACCGGCCTGCACGTGCGGCACGTCTCCAACATCACCGACATCGACGACAAGATCATCGAGCGCGCCAATCGGGAGGATCGCCCGTGGCAGGACATCACCCACAAGTGCGAGAACGTGTGGTGGAAGGCGATGGACTCGATGGACGTGTTGCGTCCGACCGATGTCCCGCACGCCACCGCGTACGTCGAGCAGATGGTCGAGATGATCGGCCAGATCGTCGACATCGGTCGCGGCTATGTCACCGACGACGGCGTCTACCTGTCGGTCCGCTCGATCGAGGACTACGGCCTTCTGGCCCATCAGAAACTCGACGATATGCTGCCCGGTGGAGGCGAGCGCGAGCTCGTCGGTGCCGAGCACAAGCACGATCCCGCCGACTTCGCGATGTGGAAGCTGTCAAAGCCCGGCGAGCCATCGTGGCCGTCTCCCTGGGGCGCTGGTCGGCCTGGGTGGCACAGCGAATGCGTGGTGATGAGCCTCGATCTCCTCGGCGAGGGTTTCGACCTGCACGCCGGCGGTCAGGATCTCAAGTTCCCGCACCACGAGAACGAACGCGCCCAAGCCGTCGCGCTCGACAAGACGTTCGCAAATCATTGGATGCATCATGCGTTCGTCGTCGACGGCGAGGGTGAGAAGCTGTCGAAGAGTCTCGGCAACTTCACCAACCTCCTCGATCTGACCGACACCATGGATCCCCGCAGTTACCGGTTGCTGCTGCTGCAGAGTCACTACCGCTCGCCGGTTTCGGTGAACCCCGAGACGATCGGCGCTGCCGAGCGGGCCCTCGCCGGCATCGACACGTTCGTCCGCCGAGCCACCGCGTTCCTGTCCGTCGCTGATCCTGCGGTTGTCGCTGATCCTGCAGTCTTGGCGGCGTTCCGGGAGCGGATGGACGACGACCTCGACACGGCTAATGCCTTGGCGCTCGTGTTCGACGCCGCCCGTCGCGGTAACGCGGCGATCGACGCCGATGACACCAGTGCTGTGGGTGTTGCATTGGCAACCGTGAACGAGTTGACGGGTGCGGTCGGACTGCTGTTGAAGGCCGAGGTCGACGAGATTCCCGCCGAGGCCTCCGCCAAAGCGGCAGCGCTGGACGCAGCCCGTGCTGCCAAGGACTTCGCCAGCGCCGACACGTTGCGAGGCGAATTGCTGGCCGACGGCTGGATCGTCGAAACCACCAAGGCCGGCACGACCATCCGCAAGTAGCAGCTCAGCTTCCGCCTCGGGTTGAAGTGGTGAATATCGTATCCACTGCGATATTCACCACCTCGACCCGGCTTCGACGTGGCCCCGACCTCGACCCGGAACTCGACCCGGCAACGGAGCTACGCGGCATTGGCGAGCGCGTGCCGCAGCCGACCGAGCACCCAGGCCGGTCGCTTGAAGACGTCGTCGTAGGTGAAGGTGAGGACTGCGAGGCCGCGCAGTGTCAACTCGGTGCGGCGCTCGGCGTCGGCCTGCACGTGCGATCTGCTCGAATGGGTCGTGTGGCCGGCCACCTCGACGACGATGTGATCTCCAAAGAAGAAGTCGACACGGGCGAGCGTTCGGCCTCCGTCCTTGAATACCCGCTGTGTCTCCGGGCGGACGATGCCGCCCTGTCGCAGCAGGCCGAGAAACTCACGCTCCAGTCGGCTTTCGCCACCCGTGTCGACCAACGCCCGAACCAACTCGAGCCGCTTTCTGCCCTTTGCCGGCGAGCCAGCGAGTATCCGAGCGCGCAGGCGGGTCTCGGAAACGAGTCGTAACCTCATCCCGGAGTCGATGGCGTCTGCAAGCTCTGACTCGCTGAATCCGAATGTGGCCGCCTCGACGATGAGTCGCTCGACGCTGAGGCAGCGCATGCCATCGATCGTCACGAGATCGCCGGGCTGAAACGGCAATGATGTCGACCGGACGACACCTGGTGCCGTGAGCCAACGATGCTCTCTGGGCACAAGGTATTCCTTGGCGTCACTCGAGAAGCTGTCGAGTCGATGCAGTCGGCCAGCGGAGCGCCCGCCGATCGCGCCGTACCCCTTGAGGTTCAGCCATCCCCCCATCAGCGTTTGATGCCAGTCGGCCGTCGACCCGCCGATGCTGAACGCTCGGGCGCCAACCTTCTCCAACGCTCCGTCGACGACCCACTGATGGCGCAGCGACGCGCTGACCCCGATGTTGGTCAGTTGCTCGCTGGAGATCACGCTGTGTTGAGTCGAGGCGATGCGGAGGACTCGGCGGAACCGTTCATTCATCTCCTCATGGTGCAACAGGGGTGTCATAGGGTTGTTCGAGTCCGGTCGAGGTGGCGAATATCGCATCCACTGCGATTTTCACCGTCTCGACCTGTCAGAACGGGGCTTGTCAGATAGAAACTGTGGACGTGTCCGAAGTCGTCTCGCCAGCCTCCGCTTCCGGCGGCGACCGTGGTGCCCGAGATGGCGGCATTTCCGGCGCCGCTGGCGGTCCGGTGAAAGCGAAATACACGTTCCCGCCGGGTTTCTGGATCATCTGGACGACGGTTGCCCTCGATCTCGTCGGCTTCGGGATGGTGGCGCCGATCCTTGGCATCTACGCAAAGCGTTTCCACGCCGGCGGACTTGCGGTCGGCCTGCTTTTCGCCGCCTTCTCCCTCGCCCAATTCATCTGCGCCCCGCTCCTCGGCCGACTGTCGGACCGCATCGGACGCAAGCCGGTCATCCTCATCTCACTGTTCGGCACGGCGATCGGGAGTGTCGTGACCGGCGCGGCCAACGCGTTGTGGCTGCTATTTCTGGGGCGAATCATCGATGGCGCTTCCGGAGCGAGCGTGTCGGTCGCCCAAGGTGCAGTGACCGACGTAGCCGAGCCGAAGGATCGACCGCACCTGCTGGGGATGCTCGGGGCAGCGTTCGGTGTCGGATTCGTCGTCGGACCGGCGCTCGGCGGGCTGGCGTCGATCGTCGGGACCCGGGTGCCGTTTTTCCTCGCAGGCGGTATCGCCTTCGTCAATGCGCTTGTTGCCATCAAGCGGTTGCCGGAGACGCGCAAACCCGACCGCACCGTTGCTCGTCCTGCCCGGGACGGCCGGGCGTCTCGGCTGTGGACGTTTGCCATCGCCGGATTCCTCGGCATCGGTGCGTTCAGCGGTTTCGAGTCGACGTTCTCCCTGTTTGCCAACAGACGGTTCGGCCTCGGGGAGAAGGGCGTCTCAGTCGTGTTCGTCGGCATCGGCGTCGTGCTGGTGTTGGGGCAGATGCGTCTGATGCGACCGCTCGTCAAGCGCATCGGGTCGCTGCGCGCGCTGCAATACGGCCTTGGACTGAACGGTGTCGGCCTAGCGCTATTGGCGGTCTCGCATCACTGGATCGTGCTGATCGTCGCGCTCTTTTCGCTGACGATCGGTCAGGCAATGGCGCAGCCGAACCTCACCGCCGTCGTTGCCGGCCGGGTTCCGGATCATCAGCGTGGGGAAGCGCTCGGCTTCCAGCAGGGCGCCAGCGCCGTCGGCCGAGTCGCCGGCCCCGCCCTCGCCGGCGCGTTGTACCAGCACGTCGGCGTTTCGACGCCCTACCTCATCGGTGCAGTGTTGAGTGTCGTTGCGATCGCTGTGCTCGCCGCGCCAAAACAGCCGGCGCTGATTGTCACCGACCAACCCGCCCACTGAACCGTTCCCGCCGCAGGCGTTCCTTTGCGGGACTGACGAGAGGGACGAGCATGCTCACGGGTCGCCGCACGGCCGAACCAATCGCGGGCTGACCGTGAGGGCGGCGGGGCAAGCGCACGGAGTGCACCGCCCGAGCGGTGGAGACGGGAAAGAACGGTTCGTATGAGCTTGCCGAGCAAACCGAGTCATGTGCCTCTAACCAGCCTCGCCTTGACCCTGTCAGACAGGTCGAGTCGAGCGACGGTTGGACGTGGCGCGGTCACGTGGATTCCGTGTTGGCGGACAGGGTGTGACCGCGAGGTCGGTTGGACGTGGTGCGGTCCCGTGGATTCCGTGTTGGCGGACAGGGTGTGACCGCGAGGTCGGTGTGTCCACCCACCCGTCGACGTTGTCTCAGCATCTCGGGTCACCGACCGCTCGGCTCCGGAGGACGACGTTCTGGCGGCGAGTTTGCGGCTACCGCAGGGCGGGTAACGTTCGGCCATGAGTGACTCCGAATCAACGCCAGCGACGAACGACAGGCCGATCGACGGGAAGGTCGAGCATCCGTTCCTGGAGGCGTTCGGCGCCGAGGACGTCGTCGAGAACCCTGGCGCGTTGCCGGACGAGAACGAGGATCCGACGGACGACGCCGACGCTCCTGCACCCTGACTCTCGACGTTTTGCACCTGACTTGACGTTGCTGCGCTCATCGATTTTGGTAAAGATTGTCGGCAGTCCGGCTGGACAGTGAGGTTACCCACCGGTAGCGTTACCGGAGAGTAACTTCGAGTGGCGGCATCCGAGGATGCGTCACTCGCTTCCTGAAAGGCCGACGCCATGCCCGATTTCGCGCTCAACGAAGATCAGCTGCAGATCCAGAAATGGGTCCACGACTTTGCCGAAGACGTCATCCGTCCGGCCGGTCACGAATGGGACGAGCGTGAGGAGTTCCCGTACCCGATCGTTCAGCAGGCGGCGGAGATCGGTCTCTACGGTTGGGAGTTCCTGATGAACGCAATGGGCGACACGAGCGGCCTGACGCTGCCAGTTGCTGTCGAGGAGTTGTTCTGGGGCGACGCCGGCATCGGCATGGCGATCATGGGTTCGGCTCTCGCTGCCGCCGGCATTTCCGGCAACGGCACGCCGGAGCAGGTCATGGAGTGGGTGCCGCAGTGCTATGGCACGCCGGAGAAGATCGCCCTCGGGGCGTTCTGCGTGAGCGAGCCGGATGCCGGCAGCGACGTGTCGTCCCTGCGCACCAAGGCCGTCTACGACCAGGCCACCGACGAATGGGTGCTCAATGGCACGAAGGCGTGGATCACCAACGGCGGTATCGCCGATGTCCACGTTGTCGTCGCTGCGGTCGAGCCGGAGTTGAAGGGCCGTGGCCAGGCGAGCTTTGTTGTCCCGCCTGGAACAAAGGGCCTGTCGCAGGGTCAGAAGTACAAGAAGCACGGCATTCGTGCGAGCCATACTGCCGAGGTCGTGCTCGACGATGTTCGTGTTCCCGGTAACTGCCTACTTGGCGGCAAGGAAAAGCTCGACGCCAAGCTTGCCCGCGCTCGCGAGGGTGGTCACAGTGGCGGGAAGCAGCCGGCGATGGCGACGTTCGAGGCCACTCGCCCGACCGTCGGTGCGCAGGCGCTCGGCATCGCCCGTGCGGCCTACGAGTACTCGCTCGACTACGCCAAGGAGCGCAAGGCCTTCGGCCGCCCGATCATCATGAACCAGGCGATTGCCTTCAAACTGGCGAACATGATCACCGAGATCGACGCGTCGCGTCTCCTGATTTGGCGTGCTGCGTGGTTGGCGAGGAACGGCGGTTACAAGAACGCCGAAGGCTCGATGAGCAAGTACAAGGCGTCGGAAGTCGCTGTCCGGGTGACGGAAGATGCAATCCAGATCCTCGGCGGCTACGGCTATACGAGGGAGTACCCTGTCGAGCGCTGGCACCGAGACGCCAAGATCCACACGATCTTCGAAGG
>JAYTOR010000241.1:0-6428 GCA_043747685.1 Actinomycetota bacterium | reverse complement strand
GCGGTGGAGGTGCCTGTAGCGGCGGAGGTGCCTGTCGCAGCGGACGTGCCGGTCGTGACACTCCCGGTCCAAGGGGACATGCCAGCTCCGACCGATGTCCCGGCCGTGGCGGAAGTCGCACCGCCTTCTCTGTCGTTGTCGACGGTGACCTCGCCCGTGCCTCCCGCTCGAATTCCGGTGGACGCCGTGACACCCTCGGCTCCCGGGGTGTCGCCGGGCCCGGTGCAGGTGTCGACGGATGTCGGCCTGTCGCCTCCGAACAACAGCAATGAACCGGCAGTGGAGCTGACGCCGGCACGTGCCGCACCCGTGACGGGGCGAACCGACACATCAACACGTGGCACGTCGCGCGGCACAGCGATCGGTGGTCAGCAATCCGAACGCAGTGTGCCCCTCGGCCCAGCTTCGGCGCTGGTCCTGGCGAGTGGGGCGATCGGATTGATCGAGGCTCGCCGTCGTCGACGTCTGCGAACAGCCGGCTACTCCATCCTCGGGCCGCCGGATCCTGCCGCAGCGCTCTTCGAGATGCAGCTCAGGCACCGAAGTAACACTGAGCGACTGGCGCGCCTCGACCTTTCCGTACGCTGCGCCGCCCCGCACCTCACTGCCAACGGCTTGACGATGACCGGCGCGATCGTATCGCCGACTGGGGAAATCGATCTGCTGCTCGACGGCGACGTTGCTGGAGGATGCGGACCGGTCGAGCCGTTCTTGCAGCTCGGCCTGACCTCCTGGCAATTGCCGGCGACCGTGGCGACGGAAGACATTCCGATCGGCAACCGCTTTGCTGCGTTCCCGTCCCCGTTGCTCGCGCACGTGGGCGTCCAGACAGGCAGCGATATCTTCGTCGACATCGAGGCATTCGGTGTGCTCGCGGTGATCGGCGACGAACAACGGGCTGAGAGCATCGTCCACGGGGTGATGGGCTCGTTGGCAGTGTCGCCATTCGCCGAGACCGTCTCGATGTCGTGCGTCGGCATGTCGTTGCATGCCGGTGCATTGCCGAGGCTGCGGCACTTCGACGAAGTCGCCGATGCGGTTTCAGCGGCGAACGAGTTCGCCGGAGCATCCGGGTCCGTTGATCGTTCCAGCGGCACGATGTTCGATTTCCGCACGCGCAGCTCCGGTGAAGCGTGGGAACCCGCCGTGATCTCGATGTGTGGCAGCGATCTCGACGACAGCAAGATCGTGGCGGCACTTGCGGCGGCCCCGGCGGCTCGCGGTGTGGTCTGCGTGATCGACCGGGACGTTGCCGGTGCCGGCCTGCGGATGACGGAAACCGCAGATGGCTGGCGGCTGTCACCGCTCGATCTGACGATCCAGCCCCTCGGTCTGACGGAGGACGATCTCATCGAACTGGATGAACTGATCGCCGACGCCGACCTGGCGCCGGCTCCGGTGCCGTTGGTCCCCCTCGCCGATGAAGAGGCAGCCTTTCAGGAACAGCCATGGTCGCTGATGGTGCGCCTCCTCGGCCCGGTCGAGGTGGTCGACGCATCCGGCACTCAGGCGACGATCGCCAAGTCGAAGGCGCTAGAACTCGTCGCCTGGCTCGCTGAGCATCGCCAGACTTCGACCCGCTGCGGTGCCCGTTCAGCGATGTGGGACACCGAGGTACGAGACGCCACATTTGCGAACGTCGTGTCCGAGGCGCGCCGATCGCTCGGTCGCCTGGTGACACCGCCGGAAGGGATGGAATGGATCGCCAGGACGTTGACGGAACAGCTGCCGCTGCATCCTCTGGTGATCACGGATGCTTCGCTGCTGCAGCAGCGATTGGACTATGCGCGGGCATGCGCCGACGATGAGGAGGCGGTTTACGTGCTGCAGCCCGGCCTGCAATTGGTGCGTGACGTACCGTTCTGCGGCGTCAATTACCTCTGGTCCGATGCAGAAGGCAGTCTGTCCAATCTGACGTTGTTGATCACCGCAGCGGCGACGGAACTGGGCCGGCGTTACCTGCAGCTGCAGAACTTGGAGGGTGTGTTCTGGGCGACTGGGCGGGGCCTCGTGGTCCTGCCGGGTCACGAGGATCTGATTGCGCTGCGCATGCGTGCCCGCCATCACGCCGGCGATCTCGCCGGTCTGCGCAACGAGTGGGATTCCTATGAGCGCGTCCTCCACGCGGATTCGTGGAGCGACGGAGAGCCGTCGGCACGAATGGAATCCGTACGCCAGGAACTGCTCCGCCCCACCCTGACTCGCCGCTCCTGAGCTATCGGGTTCCCGATGACTCCGACGGGCTGTCTCCGAGAAGTCTGCGGTACGTGAGAGCGTTGCGCCGCCTTGACTGATAGCGCAATTGTGCAGCAGGTTGTTGCACAATCGCCGTCGAGCGGTCTCGTCCTCGCGCGGGGATGACCGATACCGAATCCACACTGCCAGCGCAGTGGTTCATTCGTCCAGTCGATGTCTGAGTTCGTGACCCTGAATTGAAGACATCGTCCGAACAGTGCAGCGGCGAATGATTGAAGCGACAGGCTCTCGCGTTTGTACGTCACGCCGCCGGTCGTGCGGTTGGCAAGCATGACGCATGCAGCGTCGAGTAGGCGTTCGCGAACCATGCGATCGAAGAAGATCGCGGCACGGTCTGCCGGACTGCTCTCGTCGAATACCGGATCTGCCGGCCACACCGGCTTTCGTGGCTTCGACGTCCGATTCCACGCCTCGTTGTCTTCGATCAGCATCACGTAGCCGAGCCATGGTCGTAAGGGCGAATCGACGATTCCTCGTTCGACTGCCTTCGAGACATCGATTGCCTGCCCCAGAGCCTCGTCAGTTCGGTTATCGAAATATCCTGGGACTGGCCTCGTCTTCACCTGCAGCTTGCCGGCCGGCATTCCGGCGTCCACAATCACGTCGACCACCAACAGCTGCAGGGCGTTGAGGTGCTTTCCGCCGGTGACTTCGGCTCGGAGCCCAGTATCGACGACGCCGGCCTCACGAGACCGTTCGGCCTGAGAACGGCGAACGTGCCAATAGGAGTCAATGGTTGCTTGGACTTTCTCGGCGTAGTCGGGGATCTCGTCAGCACTACGAGGCCGCCAGCGGTACACCGAGCGCTATTCCGTACAGCCGTCGAGCAACAGCGCTGGCTCGTTCCCGATCTCGGGTAGCAAGTGCTCGACGCAGTTGAGCCTGATCGCGTTTTCGCACTGACGAGGATCTCAGGCACCCGAATTCTCCTCGGGTTTTGTACTTGGAATCGGAAACAGTCGCGCCGCATTTTCACGCAGCAGGTCGCGACGAAAAGTTCTGCGAGATCCGAAAGCAGCACGCCGCCGAGGACCTCCAGATCCCACTGATCCGACGTGATGAAGTACAGCCCGTGGTGCGGGGTATCACGAGTTTGTCCCGTTTCAGAAGCCCAGGTTCGACGCGATCGATGGTGCGATACCAGTGCTGAGGGGATATCTGTGCGACGTGCCTTTCTCTGACTGCCGACGGGTGGGACTCGAGATAGGCCCCAAGGCGTGGGTGGTCGTCGAGATCGACGAGTCGCCCGTTTTCCCACGGATTGACGAGATACGTCCCAGACCAATCGGCCGCACCGCCGATCGTGTCGCAGGTCATCAGTAAGGGGAGCAAGCGGTCGGGCTCGACGAGGCTGGGGTCTGCGGTCAGATACACAGCGTCGACGCCGCTTGCGACGCCGATGCCGACCCGCGTTCCGGTCGAAGCATCCTCGAGTGGCGGAAGGCGGCTCTCGATGTCAGCGATGAGTGAAAGATTGGCTGGATTGCCAGACGGCCAGGAGGTTTCCGACGTGAACCAGGCCGAGAGCTTCACTGCGGTCACCGCCCGGGAGGCGATTGCCCTGCGGCCTGAACCGATCCACGAGCGAAACGTTGCCGCTGCCGACTCCGAGAAGTGCTTTGTCGCGTTGGCGACGATGGCAGTTGATTGCTGCCTCCGGCGAATGATTGTCACCGCGGGATAGGCGGAAACCTGTTCCTCGAAGGCGTTGACGTCGTGCATGGACACGACGACATCCATTGCGAACTCGGAGGTGACAAACTTTCGGAGCGCGCTGCCGTATTGATTGTGCATCCAGCGGTCGGCAACAATGAATCCAAGCGCGCCGTCCGGCTTGAGCAGCCGCAACCCGGTCTCGATGAATCCGACGAAAATGTCACTTCGCCAGCGCATCGTCGGACATGCCCGCCGGTACACCGCGCTCCGGGACGAGGGCACGTCCTCCAACCAAATATACGGGAGGGTTGCCGAGAACGAAATCTGCGGTGAAATCGTGGCGAGACAGCAGAAAATCGCTGCATCGAACGCATGCCTCGGCGATGGACCCAGCGCTGACATCATCCAGTCCAGCGTCAGTGAGCGCCTTTAAAACCGCCTTCTGGGCGAGTTCTGCGTTGGCCGGCAGCAGATCGAACGCGCGCAACGCACCGCCAATGTGGTCAGCGGACGGTCATGCAGGTTGCACGAAGCGATCAGCCGCTCGGTCATCGGGACCAGGAATGCACCGGTCCCACAGGATGGCTCGACAGCCGCCAGACTCCCAAGATCGCGGTCGACGGTAAAACCGGCGAGATCGAGAATCAGCTCGACGATCCAACGGCGAGTGAAGACCTCACCGTGCTCGTCGGCCTCGTCGATCCGATACCCCTCAGCGTTTACTCCCAGCCCCAGATCGAAGCTCAACTGTTCGTCTGCACGTCGGCGGCTCCCGATCATTGCTCCTCCAAACCTAGTCGTCGCAGGATGAGCGTGGGTCGATAGCGACCCCTACACATGCATCATGACGAGGGGGTGCAACATGGTTGCGCTCGAGCGAGGCGAGGGCGTCTGCGACCATGTCCGCCCTGGGTGATCGGGGTTCAGATGGCGGCGAGGTTCGGTCTGGCGACGCGTTCTGGCATTCGTTCGGAGGGCATCAGCAGTTCGATCGCTTCTGACAGCGACGAGATCCGTTTGACGCGCATGCCGTCGACGCGATGGTTCGCTGTTGCGGCGACGAGGGCGGTATCGAAGCCGAGCCGGGCGGCTTCTGCGAGGCGACGTGGCGTCTGGGCGACCTGGCGGAGTTCGCCTCCGAGGCCGACTTCACCGCAGACGACCAATCCGTCGGGGAGCGGGCGTTGAATCAGTGCCGATGCGGCGGCGAGACAGACGGCGAGATCGGCGCCCGGGTCGTTCAGCCGCACACCGCCGACGACGCTGACGTAGACGTCGGCACCGGCAAAACTGAACCCAGCACGTTGGGCGAGCACGGCGAGCAGCAGCGGCAGGCGGGTCTGGTCGAAACCCTGGGCCACCCGCCGAGGCATCGGAACATTTCCGCTGACGACAAGCGCCTGGATCTCGACCAGCAACGGCCGTTGCCCGTCAAGCGAGGGCAGCACGACCGAGCCGGGAACCCCGTTGCGGCGATCGGCGAGGAACAGCCGGCTCGGGTCGGGGACGGGCTTGAGCCCCGTCTCCTCCATCTCGAACAGTCCGAGTTCGTTCGTCGTCCCGTAGCGATGCTTGACAGCTCGCAGCAGCCGCAGCGCATGATGACGCTCACCTTCGAACGACAGCACCGTGTCGACGACATGCTCCAGCACGCGCGGTCCTGCAAGGCTGCCCTCCTTCGTGACATGACCGACGAGGACGATGCTGATCGTGCGTTGCTTGGCTTCCTGGACGAGCCGATTGGCGCAGTCGCGAACCTGCGTCACCGACCCCGGTGCCGACGAAATGTCGGGATCGGAGATCGCCTGGATCGAGTCGATGACGACCAGATCGGGCTTGACCAGATCGATCGCCTCGACGATTGCCTTCAACGAGGTCTCGGCGACCAACCACAACGACGGACGGACGGCATGCAGACGTTCTGCCCGCGCACGGACCTGTTGAGCGCTCTCCTCAGCAGAAACATACAGCGTCCGTGCCGACTGCCCGCCGAGCAACTGCAGCAGCAACGTCGACTTTCCGATCCCCGGCTCCCCGCCGAGCAGCGTCACCGAACCGGGAACGAGCCCGCCGCCGAGAACACGGTCGAGTTCGCTGATTCCCGTCGGCACCGGGGTCGACGTCGACGTATCGACTTCGTCGATCGGCATCGGCGGGAGTGAGCGCACGCCGGATGGCGAAGGCGCCACGATGCGTTTTTCGGCGAGATCCTCGACCTCCTCCTGCAGCGCATTCCAGGCACCACATGCCGAACAGCGGCCACTCCACTTCGCCTCGTTCGCCCCGCACTCCGAGCAGCGATAGATGAGTCTGAACTTGGCCATGGTGCCACCCTACGAAATGGGTGTCACAACGTTGTCGACCCCCCTGCCGACGGCGACATACCGGTGCGACGATCGATACGTGCGGCGTGCAACGTAGAGAAGCCGATGCGACTTCAGTTTGCCGAAAGGCGTCGTCTCATATTTTCGGAATGGCGATTTCACGTCACCGAAATGTGTGTGACATGTGACCCC
>JAYTOR010000240.1:0-21489 GCA_043747685.1 Actinomycetota bacterium | reverse complement strand
GTGTGTTCCGAGCGGCCTTCTGTTCCGCCGCTGATCGGATCCACGCGATCGAACTCGACTGGCTGGAGACGTTGCGTACGACGACGTTGTACCGGTACGCATTGGACTCCAGCGCGTTCGAGCGCCTGATCGACGCCAACGGGCAGTGGATCACGACGTCGATGGTCGAACCGACCGACATGCAAGCGGTCGGCGATCTACTCGACGCCCACGTCGTGGCTGGTATCGAACTGCGGGTGGTGCCATCGCTCTGGCCACTTCACGACCTCGCCGTCAGCGACGCCTGGGACTTCAGCATCGTGCGAATGGGCAACGCACGCACGACGCCCTGATCGCCTGCCTTGGATCGACTTCTGCAATCCGTGCATGGATGAGCCGCCTCCGAGCTGTCGCTACTTGATGCCGAAGATCCGGCCGAACTTCGAGCGCCGGCCGGCGCGCGTTGTCGGGATGCCGGTTCTTTTGGCGATGCGGCGCTTTGCACTCGTGACGCCGAGCGCCCGTTTCCAACTGAAGGACAAACCTGGGCCGAGTTTCACGCTGGAAGTATGAGCCGCCCGCGCATGCCCGTCAAGCTGCTCGCCCGCTGACCGCCGCCGAGCAGAATCAGTGGACGGCTGCGGCGGCGAGGGGGACGGTCGCCCAACCGCAGGTGTTGGTTTCGACGATCGCAAAGGTAACGAGCGGATCGGGCAAACGAGCGCTGACTGCCGGGAACGGGCGCGTTGGCGAAACGGGAATGCCGCTCCTCGGGGTCCCTGACGACGATCAGGTCGTGCCGTCTGCTGCGAGGGTAGCGTGACCTCGGTGGACAGTGGCGTGACGCATGGCGACGTCGGTGGGGGAGGCGACCTCGAAGCGGGAGCGTTCGGCATGTGGGTCACGCAGATGCGCGAATCGATCGATGGTGATCACGGCTCTGACGTTCCGTGCGGAACCTGCACGGCGTGCTGCACGTCATCGCAGTTCATCCACATCACACCCGATGAGACGGACACGCTGGCGCACATTCCCAAGGCGCTGCTCTTCCCGGCACCGCGGCTTCCCGAGGGACACGTACTGATGCCTTACAACGATCGTGGCCATTGCCCGATGCTCATCGATTTCGAGTGCTCGATCTACGAGCATCGGCCGATGACGTGCCGGACGTACGACTGCAGGATCTTTCCGGCCGCTGGGTTGAAGATCGACGAACCTGACAAAGGACTGATTGCCGCTCAGACGCAGCGCTGGCGGTTCCAGTATCCGGCAACGGGCGACGAGACGCGGCACCACGCCGTGACAGCGGCCGGCTCGTTCCTGAGGGATCACGTCGAGATGCTCGAGCAGATCGGTCTCCCGACCAACACCACTCAGTTGGCCGTACTGGCGGTGGAGTTCCACGATCTGTTCATCGGTCAGCACGACGATGGCACGGCAACGACGCTTCGTCTCCCAGAGGTGCAGGGAGTCCGTGTCGAATTGACCCGCCGTGTGGATGCTCGCCGCCGACGCTGAAGTTACGACCGGTGGCGATCGTTGACGTGACGACGGTTCGGTGGATGACACGAACCTGATCGATGACGCGTCACCGATGACCGATCACGACATCATCGGTCATTGCGCGACCGCGACCGCCCCGTTACGTCCAGCCGATGCGCTCTGTCCCGGTCTGGCAGTACGGACACGGGAGGCGATTGATGCCGCGCGGGAACGACAATTGTGCCCCGCATCCACCGCAGGGGCATTGTGCACCAGCAACGTCGATCGAGCGCCCGCAATGATCGCAGACCACAGCTGTCGCACCTGGCAGCGCGACGAGGTTGCCGCCGCACCCACCGCAGTTGCGGGTTTCACCGTTTGCAGGGGGCTCGATTTTCGTGTACTCGCCTGCCAGTTCGAACTCGGAAATCAGCCAGGCGGCGTCGTCCGAATCCAGCATCGGAAGCCAGCCTTGGGCGAAGAGCGAATGATACATCCGGTTCCGAACGACCGGTGCCGTCTGATCGGGATCGAGTTCAGTGACGCGGGTTGCGGCGGCGATCTGTCCGGTCCGTACCAGCTGCCGCTCGCAGATGTCGACGAGGGCGCGGAACGATGCACCGCCGGTCCGCCTCGCCATCAGACCACCCGTCCACTGCATCGCTCCGACGGCGGACCGCATCTCGTTCATCAGCGCTGCGTACTCCGGATCGAAATCGTTGACGACCGACGACTCTGCCATGTAGCGCACCAGTTGGGTCCGGTAGGCCGGATCACCGATCCGGTGGCTGCAGGCCTTCGGGCAGTAGGTCACGTAGGCATCGAAGATCCGCTGCTGCACGGCACGGTAATGGTCGACGTCGCCAGCGGCCTTCGCCGCGTTGAGTTCCGGTTGGGACCCATTGACGAGTTGCATGTACTGCGGTCCGGGCAGCGCCGAGTTCGAATCCTCACAGGCCCGACGGAAGTCGTAGTCAGCGAGCGCTCCGCAATAGTCGCAATAGATATATGCCGATGGCGACGGCAACCGTTTTGGCCCACCGCACGAGGGACATTCGACGCGTTTCACATAGTCGCTGCTGTACTGCATGCCGAGCGCCGTCATCACCGCTCCGATGCCTCCGCCGCTGGTCTGCGCCTGTTGGGCGGCCGCCATCTGCGCTTGCGCTTGGGCTTGAGCCTGACGTGCGAACTCGGTGAGATCACGAACTCCTGCATCCGTGGCCCCTTGCCGGCGGAAAGTGGTCGAGAGTTGTTGCGCCTGGCGCATGAGTGCTTCGAGATCCATACCCTGCGCGCCGGTCGGTGCCGGCGGCGGCGGCGTAGCTGGCTGAGGAGGCTGTTGTTCGTTCGGAGTCTGGTGATCTCGCCGCTTGAACAATCCCATCGCCGACTTTCTTCCTTGCCGGAGGCTGTCGCCGGCACCTCAGCGTCGTCATGGTAGCCGATGCTTGGCGGTGCCTCAGTCTCGCAACGCACAGGACAACCCTTTACGGATTGCTGACACTCGCCTGCGACGATCGGATGATGAGCCTGCGCGCTGTCGTCACGTCGTCGTCGTTGTTGATCGTGCTCGGCATCGTCGCCAGCAGTTGCAGCGCCAACGTGCGCTCACCGCAACGCCGGCAACGTCCGCTCCCTCTGCGGCTGTGTCGACGTCTGCTGCTGTGTCGACGTCGGTGGCTGTGTCGACGGCCGACAGCGCTGGGAGGTCAGAGCCGTCAACAGCGGTGACCGCTGTGCAACTTGCTGTGCGATCCGCCGTGCCGCCGAAATCTGCTGTCGTCGATGCCTCGATACAGACTGCGGACGGTCGGGTGCGCGCGTACCACCTCTACGTGCCGTCCGGAGCGATCACGGCGACGTTGCCGCTCCTCGTCGCCCTGCATGGAGCCCTTGGGAACGAAAAACAGTTCGAGTGGACGAGCCGATTCGACGGCATCGCCGAAGCGAACAACTTCCTCGTCGTCTACCCGGACGGCGTTGGCACCGGGCCGAACGGGGCAGTGAACCGAATATGGAAGGGGGTTCCTGCTGCGGAGCGGCGTCGAGGACCGACGTCGACGACGTCGCCTTCATCGCCCGACTCGTGGTCAGCCTGCAGCAGGCCTATCGCATCGATCCGCATCGCCTCGTCGCTGCCGGCCACTCGAATGGGGGAATTCTCGCCTACCGGCTGGCGTGTCAGATCTCGAACGTCTTTGCAGGGATCGGTTTTCAATGGACGTCGCTCGAATTCGCCCCGTGCACGCCGGCGCAGCCTGTCTCGCTGCTTCACATCCACGGCACCGCAGACCAGAACATCCCGATCGGAGGCAGCGTCGGGCAGATTGGCGTTTCGGGAGTCGCCTTCAATCCTTTACTCGATGGCGTGCATACGATCGCCACTGCAGACGGGTGCGGCACCTCACCGGTCGACACGACTGACGCCGCAAATGCCGACCTGTCGCTGAGCCTCTGGCACTCGTGCCGCGATGGAACCGCAGTCGAATTCATCAAAGTGGCCGGAGCACCTCACGCCTGGATGGGGCACCCTCCTGTTCCCGGTGGGGGTTCAAGTACCCCGTATCGAGGTCGCGATTCGAGCGTGGCGATCTAAACGTTCCTCAGCAACATCCTCGCACCCAGTAGTGGTATTTCGATCGAATTGTGAGGCTCCGCCACGCACTGCGCTAAGATGATGAGGCAGCACGGGACGACCGTGCGGTCGAGATCGACGGTTCGGCCATCGTCATCGACGTCAGCAAGCTCGGCGCGCTGACGATCGGGCCGGCCGACAAGCTGCAACGGTTCTTCCGCATGGTGGAAGCCGAGCGACAGGGCTACAACGGCAGGATGCTGACCGTCCGTGGCGACGATCGCCGAGCGCTCGCACTCATCCTCGATGTGCCGATCGACGACGTGCGGAGCACACTCGATCGTCTCGATCTGATACACCGGCAGAGCTACTCCACGGTCTGAGCACAGGCAACTGACGCCTCGATGCTGCTCGACGCGTTGGGGAGCTATTTGATGACGAGCACCGGGATCGTCGACTGCTTGACAACCTGGTTGCTGACCGATCCCGAGACCAGCCGACTGAACCAGCTGCGTTCGTGCGATCCGACGACGATCACGTCGATCCCGTGCAAGCGCGCCGCCTCGATGATCGAGTCGGCAGGATCGCCCACCTCGCCAATGGTTTCCGCTGTCGCCAGCGATGCCTTTCCTGCAACCCCGGCGGCGATGTCGTCCGCTTCCCGTTTGGCGACCTGCACATTGTTCTCGGTCGCTGTTGCGGATGATTTGGACAGCGATCCCGGCGCGGGTATCGGCTGCACCCCCATCATTCCCGTGCCGGTGTACGGCGGCACGATCGGATACACATATCCATCGGAAAACGGGGCGGACGACAGGCCGGCGCTCACGTTGACGACGAAATAGTGTGCGTCGTCGCCGAACAACTTGTGCGCGGCTTCGACTGCGAAGACAGCCTCTTCGGACTCGTCGACGGCGATCAGGATGTTGGTCATGCCGGGAACGTACCCGATCGGGTTGCACCGCAAACGCTAGGGTCGATCTCATGTGCGGACGCTTCGTCTCCTCGAGCACGCCGGAACAGATCGGTGCCTACTTCGGCGCAGATGCACCGGAGACAGTCCTCGAGCAGAACTTCAACGTTGCGCCGACGAACGACATCTACGCCGTGGTCATCGGTGCTGACGGTTCTCGTCGGGTCGAGGTGTTCCGATGGGGGCTCGTCCCGTCGTGGGCAAAGGACGCCAAGATCGGCTCGAAGATGATCAATGCGCGATCGGAGACACTGGCCGAAAAAGGTGCGTTCAAACCGCTGCTGCGGAGCAAGCGTTGCATCATTCCGATGGACGGCTTCTATGAATGGCAGACCCGAACCGGCGCCGATATTGCGCTGTCATCCACGGGCAAGCCGGTGAAGCAGCCGATGTTCATCCATCGACTCGACGGCGAGCTTCTCGCTGTTGCCGGATTGTGGTCTCCGTGGCGGGACAAGACCATGGGCGCAGACGCCCCGTGGCTGCATTCGGCGACAGTGATCACGACCTCGGCCAACGAGACGATGTCTGCAGTTCACGACCGTATGCCCGTGATTCTCCCGGCGTCACTCTGGGAGACGTGGCTCGATCCGCTCAACACCGACATCGAAAACCTCTCGTCGCTCCTCGTGCCGGCCGCGAACGGCCTGTTGACGGTGCATCCCGTGTCGACGGCCGTCAACAAGGTCTCCAACAACGGGGTGGAATTGCTCGCAGCGGTTCGTGTTCCAATCTCGACTGCGACCTCGACGTCGCCGGCTTCACGGCCGTCAGACAGAGGCCAGACGCTCTTCGATTGACGGCTCCCGACAGTCCGTCGGCGACGGCTGCCTGGGTGGTCGGCACGTTTTTTCTTGCGGTCGCTGGCGTACTATCACGGCGATGATTGCACCGTTGAAGGTTCTCTTCGCTACCGCAGAGCTCGCGCCGATCGCCAGAGTCGGCGGTCTCGCAGCTGCGGCAGCAGGCCTCGTCCATGCGCTCAGGGACCAAAACGTGGACGTCGAGGTGGTGCTACCCGATTACAGCGGCGCAGCGCTGGCAGACGAACGGGTGGTCGAACTCGACGTGCCGGAGTGGGCATCACCGGCCGTCGCCAGACGAGGCGTTCTCGACGGCGTCGGCGCCATCACACTCGTCCACGTGCCAGGGATCGAACGCAGTCATCCGTACCTCCAGCCGGACGGAACCGGCTGGCACGACAACGACGAGCGATTCATGCGATTCTCGGCGGCGATCGCCGCCCTCTGCGATGTCACGCATCCGGATGTCCTGCACCTCAACGACTGGCACACCGCAGCAGCGTTGGCATTCGTCTATCCGCGGCCGGCGACGGTATTGACGGTGCACACGCTCGGCTATCAGGGTCGCTGTGATGCCGGCTGGGTGTTCGCGATGCCCCATTTCCGAGAGGCCTTCGTGCAGCACGGCGATGTCAACCCACTCGCCGGCGGTGTTCGGTTGGCAGACGCGATCATTGCCGTGAGTCCGACATACGCCAAGGAGATCACCACCCCCGAGGGCGGCTTCGGTCTCGACGGGCTGCTGAGAGCGCGGGGCACCGCGCTCCACGGAATTCTCAACGGTATCGACGACGTCGCCTGGAACCCGGCGATCGATCCGCATCTGAGCCACACCTTCGATCCGGACGACCTCTCGGGGAAGGCGGAGGGCAGAGCAGTGCTACAAGCAGAATTCGGGTTGCGTACCAATGCGGGTCCGCTGCTGGTGATGGTTACCCGGCTCGTAGAGCAGAAAGGGGTCGATCTCGTATTGCCGTTGTTGGCCGAATTGGACGCCATCGACGCGCAGCTCGTCGTGCTCGGCGATGGCGACCGCCAGTTGGTCGACGCGTTGCGAGAGGCGGCGATGCTGTATCCCGAGCGGATGGTTTTTCGTCACGGATACGACGAACGGCTTGCCCACCAGCTGACAGCGGCCGGTGATCTCTTCCTGATGCCGAGTCGGTTCGAACCATGCGGTCTGGCGCAGATGCAGGCGATGCGCTACGGCACGTTGCCGGTCGTCACCGACGTCGGTGGACTGCACGACACGGTCATCGATATCGACTCCCACCCCGAGGGTGGAACCGGGATCGTCTCCTCGATAGTTGACTCCGCGGGGATCCTCGACGCAGTGCGTCGAGGCGCCGCAGTCATCGCTGACGGGCAACGTCGAGCACCGGCGATGCGTGCGGGAATGACGGCAGACTGGTCGTGGCGCCGCCCGGCGCACGAACATCTCGAGTTGTACCGAGCGGTGTCGACGTCACGCACAGCGACGCGTTAACTTCCAGGCCATGGCCGAACCTCGCGTACTCGTCATTGTCTTAGCGGGCGGAGAAGGTCGTCGCCTGTTGCCGCTGACCGCCGATCGAGCCAAGCCTGCAGTGCCGTTTGCCGGCAACTATCGGATCATCGATTTCGTCCTGTCGAACTTCGCCAACGCCCGCTATCTCAAGATCGTCGTACTGACCCAGTACAAGAGCCACAGTCTCGACCTGCACATCAGCCAGACGTGGCGATTCTCGACGCTGCTCGGCAACTACGTGACTCCCGTCCCTGCGCAGATGCGGCGCGGGCCGCAATGGTTCTCTGGGTCCGCAGATGCGATCTATCAGAACCTCAACCTGATCTCCGACGAACGCCCCGACTACGTCTGCGTCTTCGGCGCCGATCACATCTATCACATGGACCCTCGCCAGATGGTGGAGCAGCATGCCGACTCGACGGCCGCCGTGACCGTCGCCGCGATCCCCGTGCCGATCCACGAGGCGACGCAGTTCGGGGTGATCGAAGCCGGCGAAGGCAACCGCATCCACAAGTTCCACGAGAAGCCGGCCGACCCCCCGCAGATGCCGGGCGACCCGACCCGCGCGCTGGCATCGATGGGCAACTACGTCTTCGATACGCAGGCGCTGATCGATATCGTCTCACCCGGGCGGGAGTCCGCCGGGCACAAGGATGTCGGTGGTGACGTCATCCCGGCCTTGACCTCCGCGGGCCTCGCAGATCTCTACGACTTCTCGACGAACACGATCCCTGGTCAACACGATCACGAGCGTGGCTACTGGCGAGATGTCGGGACGCTCGACGCCTATTTCGAAGCGAATATGGATCTGCTGGCACCGTTGCCGTTGTTCAGCCTGCACAACCGTGACTGGCCGGTGTACAGCGGGCATTTCTCCTTGCCTCCCGCCAAGTTGGCATACGGCCCGAACGGCTTCGGGGCGCACGTCTCCAACAGCCTGATCTCTCCGGGGGCGATCGTCTCCGGCGGGCGTGTCGACGGTTCGGTGATCGGCTCAGGCGTCTTCGTTCACGAGAGTGCCGAGGTCACGGAGTCGATTCTTTTCCCCGGTGTCATCATCGGACCCGGTGCACGCGTCCATCGTACGGTGCTCGACAAGAACAACGTCGTGCCGGCACGGGCGATGATCGGCATCAACTCCGACGACGATCGCGAGCGATTCACGATTTCCGAGAAGGGTGTCGTAGTCGTCGCCAAGGATCAACTGCCAGGCTGATCTGTCACGGGCTGATCTGTCGCCGGCTCGAGGCGATGGTCTCGGAGCCATCGCCTGGCACCAGCGGCGGCCGCAACGCCGGTACTGAAACAACCCTGAAGCAGGTACCCGCCCGTCGGTGCCTCCCAGTCGAGCATCTCGCCGGCGACGAAGACCCCTGGCAATCGTCGCAGCATGAACGAATCGTCGACCTCGCTCCACGCGATGCCGCCTGCCGTCGAGATCGCCCTGGCCATCGGGGCAACAAATGTCAGCCGCAGACGAAGCGACTTGGCCCCGCCATCACCCGTCGCCGTCTCCCTGAGCAACCCGATGGCAACTGCCGACAGCCCTGCCCGCCGTAGTCTCGTTGCTGACGAATCGTCGCGCCGCGCCGACTGCAGCCGGGTTTGCAGCTGTGTGTCGCTGATGTCCGGATGGAGGTCGATCACGAGTTCGGCGACGCCGTCACGTTCGATCGCTTCTCGGAGTTCGGCACTCAGCGCATAGACGACGCCACCTTCGATGCCGGCGTCAGTGATCATCGCTTCGCCGCGAACGGACTGCGAGCCGAACGTCAGACGTACGTTCTTCAACGGCTGCCAGGCAAACCGCTGACGAAAATGCTCCGACCACGGAACCCCGAATCCGCTGTTCGCCGCGCGAAGATCGTTGACCAGGACCCCGTCCCTTTCGAGCGACTCGACCCAGCCGCCGTCGGAGCCTGTTCGTGGCCAGGTCGCGCCGCCGAGCGCCAGGACGGTGACGCCGGCCTCGATGGCGATGAGACCGTCTGCGGTGTGCACGAGTACTCCTCCTGCTCCGTCGACGCCGACGTATCGGTGCCCGAGACGGAATTGCACGCCCAGTCGGTGGAGCCGGTCGAGCCATGCGCGCAGCAGCGGGGTGGCCCGCAGAGCCGTCGGAAAGATCCGGCCACTCGTGCCGACGAACGTCGGTTGACCGAGGCTTTCACACCACGCGGCGAGGTCGGCTGGCGTGAACGAACGAATCGCCTCGAGCAGTTGCGCCGGCGCATTGCGGTAGCGACCGAGAAGTTCGTCGAGTGGCTCGCTGTGTGTCAAGTTCAGTCCGCCACGACCGGCAATCAGCAGCTTGCGTCCTGCAGTCGCCATGTGTTCGATCACGGTGACCTGGATCCCGGCAGATGCCAGATGTTCGGCGGCGATCATACCGCTCGGGCCCCCACCGACGACGACCGCCTCGGCGCCACGCACCGCTTCGGCACCAGGCCGAACGACGTCTCGAACTGCGACGAGTTCGCTGCCGTCGGCTATGACGGCGTCGGCGATGGTTGTGACGGGAGGTTCTGGCGGATGGCTTCTGCCGACGCTTCGAGTTGGGCTCGATCGACAGACGATGCGGCATTGGCGAATGACAGCTCGCTCATGTCGTTCGTCGGGATCAGGTGGATGTGGGCGTGAGGAACCTCGTATCCGGCAATGATCAAGCCGACCTTGTCGCAGCGGAACGCGCTTCGTTGCGCTAGGCCAATGAGATGGCTGACCGTGAATAGGTGACCGGCGAGGTCAGCGGGAAGATCGACCCAATGGTCGACTTCCTCGATCGGCACGACGAGCGCATGCCCGAAGGCCAGCGGGTTGATCGACATGAAGGCGACACAGCGATCGTCTCGCCAGACGAACGTTCCGGGGATCTCGCCGTTGATGATGCGGGTGAAGATCGTCGGCATCAGACAAACCCTCCTGACGCGGTGAACACGTCACCGTTGCAATAGCTCGACTCCGGACCAGCCAAGAACCGGACGAGCTCCGCCAGCTCCTCTGGTCTGCCGAGCCGTCCAGCAGGAACCTGCATGACGACGCCCGCTCTGATCTCCGGTGCCAACGGCGCGAGCAGGGGAGTGTCGATCCAGCCGGGGCAGACGACGTTGACACGAACCCCGAACGCAGCGACCTCCTGCCCGACCGACTTCGTCAGGGCGATGATCCCCGCCTTCGCTGCTGAGTAATGCAGCGCGCCCGGCATCGGCCTGACTGCGAGCACCGAGGAGACGTTGACGATGGTGCCTCGTCGTGCCGGAGTCATGTGGCGCAGGGCAGCGCGGGTTCCGTAGAACGTTCCGTACAGATGCACCTTGATCATGCGGTCGAACTCGTCGTCGGAGAGTTCGACCGTGTCGTTCGTGGCGATCAGATTGTCGATGTCGCCGACCATTCGCTTCATCTGATTGTCGATGTTGATCGCCGTTCGTGCCTCGTTGTGCGGCGGCGCGATTCCAGCGTTGTTGATCATGATGTCGAGGCGACCGTGGTGCATCGCAACCCGGTCGACGGCTGCGTCCATGGCGACGGAATCGGTCACATCGAAGGCCGCAACTTCGCCACCGATCGCTGTCGCCGTTTTTCCGGCAGCAGCTTCGTCGCGGTCGTTGACGACGACGTGCGCACCGTCTGCAGCCAAGCGCCTGGCGAATGAGGAACCGAGCCCAGAACCTGCTCCGGTGACGAACGCGACCTGACCATCGAGTGAGCTCATCGTGCGGACAATAACAGGGTGCTGCAATGCATCAGTCGGCTCGGCAGGGCACCTCGAAGACGCGGGCGGACGCAGTGACAACTGCCGGGCGAGATGCCAATTTCAATTTCCCCGTCCGCGTGGCACATCAGCGAGTTCAGTGCCATCGAGGCGATCGGTCCTGAAGTGGTTGGCCGCCAGCTGTACGATCACAGGCGTGAGTGACGCCGCGAATGCCAGCATCATCGCCGCGCATCGTCTGTTGACTGCTCCCAACATTTTCACGCTGCTGCGGCTGTGCTGCATCCCGCTGTTCTTCTGGATGCTCTTCGGGCGCGACAACCGTGCGGGTGCTGCCTGGCTGCTCGGTGGCCTCGGTGCAACCGACTGGGTCGACGGGTACATCGCCAGACGCTTCAACCAGGTCAGCGAGTTCGGCAAGATCTTCGACCCGACAGCCGACCGCATCCTGTTGATCTCGACGATCATCGGGATCATCATCAATCACGCTGCACCGATCTGGTTCTGCGTCGCCGTGCTCGTTCGCGAAGTCGTCTTCGGCGGCACCGTTGCACTGTTGACCGTCTTCTTCAAGATGAAGCGCTTCGACGTCACGTGGTGGGGCAAGACGGCGACCTTCGGAATGATGTTCGCGATCCCCGGCTTCATGGTGGGCTCGTCGACGTTGGCGATCCATCCGCTGTTCGAGGTCGCAGCCTGGATCCTCGGAATCCCGTCGCTGCTGCTCAGCTACTGGGTGGCGATCAACTACGTCCCGACACTTCGTGCAGGGGTGCGTTCCGGGAGAACCCCGGCGTCGTGAAAGCCGTCATCATGGCCGGCGGCGAGGGAACCCGCCTGCGTCCACTGACGTCCACGACACCCAAACCGATGCTCCCGATCGCCAATCGGCCGATGATGGAACACGTCATCGCCCTGCTCAAACGTCATGGCTTCGACGAGATCATCGTCACTGTCGCCTTTCTCTCGAACGCTATCAAGACGTACTTCGACGACGGCAGCGAATTCGGCGTCACGATCACCTATGCCGACGAGGCGGTGCCGCTCGGCACGGCCGGCTCGGTCGCCAACGCCTCGGCGATGCTGGACGAACGCTTCCTGGTGATTTCCGGGGATGTCATCACCGACGTCGATCTCACAGCGATCTGGAATTTCCATGCCGACCAGCGGGCGATGGCGACGGTCGGGTTGACACATGTGCAGGATCCGCTCGAATTCGGCATCGTCATCACGCGCCAGGACGGCACCATCGAGCGCTTCCTGGAGAAACCGACGTGGGGGCAGGTGTTCTCCGACACGATCAACACCGGCATCTACGTGCTCGAGCCATCGATCTTCGCGTACATTCCATCCGGAAAGGCCTCGGACTTCAGCGCCGACGTCTTCCCGGCGCTACTGCGTGCTAAGGAGCGCTTGTACGGTGCGGTCGTCGAGGGCTACTGGGAAGACGTCGGCACCCTCGAGTCCTACCTGACAGCGCACAAGGACGTGCTCGATCGCAAGGTGCAACTCGATGTTGGCGGGTTCCAGGTCAACGAGGGCATCTGGATCGGAGAGGGCGCCGAAGTCTCACCCGATGCCGACGTCAGCGGTCCGGCGGTGATCGGGCCCGGATCGAAGATCGAAGGCGGGGCGCGACTCGGGGAGTACACGGTGCTCGGCTCGAACGTTCGCATTCTGAGCGACGTGCAGATCGAGCGATCGGTTCTGCACGACAACGTCTATGTCGGTCGTGGCGCACGGTTGCGTGGCGCGCTCGTCGGTCGGGCGACGAGTATCCGCTCGAACAGCCGGGTCGACGAAGGCGCCGTCATCGGCGACGAGGTGTTCGTCGGCGCCGACGTCGTCATCGGTGGCGATGTCAAGGTGTATCCGTTCAAGACGATCGAGGACGGTGCGATCGTGAACACATCGATCGTCTGGGAATCGAAGGGCACCCGCAGCCTCTTTGGCCGCGGAGGGATCACCGGTATCGCCAACGTCGATGTCACCCCCGAATTGGCGACCAAGGTGGCAATGGCCTACGGCACGACGCTGAAGAAGGGCACGACGATCGTGACCTCGCGTGACTCGAGCCGTGCGGCGCGCATGCTGAAACGCTCGATGATGGCCGGGCTCAACGCTGCCGGCATCGACGTACTCGACCTCGAGATCGCCAGTATCCCGGTGACCCGCTTCCTCATTTCCTCGCCTCGGGCCTTCGGCGGTTTGACGGTCCGCCTCCATCACAACGATCCCGACCGGGTTGTCATCCGCTTCTTCGACACCACCGGTGCAGACATCGACGACGACGCCCGCCGCAAGATCGAGCGCCTCTTCCACCGCGAGGACTACCGACGGGTGCTCGCCGAGGAGATCGGTGACATCGACTTCCCGCCGCGTGCGCTCGAGGAGTACACAGGCGCGCTCGCGGCGACCGTAGAACGCCAAGGCATCGCCCAGCGACAGTTCAAGATCGTCATCGACTATTCATTCGGGGCGACGTCGTTCGTCATGCCGAACGTGCTCAGCAAACTCGGCGCCGACGTGCTGGTGGTGAATCCATATGCATCGACGTCTTCGATGTTGAGTTTCGATCCAGCAGCGGCTGCCGAGCGGGTTGCAGGCATCGTCCGCGCATCCGGAGCACACCTCGGCGCGGTCCTCGATTCCGACGGCGAACGCCTGACATTGATCGACGACGAGGGTCACATACTGAGTCATACGGAGGCGTCGCTGGTCTTCGTGGAGCTCGTCTGCGATCACCTGATCGGTGACCGCATCGCCGTGCCCCTCAACGCGACCGCTCACGTGTCGTCGATCGCGGCCAGTCACAACACGGGGACGATCTTCACGAAGCTCGCCCGATCGGCACTGATGGCCGCGGCGACCGAGCCCGGTGTTGGATTTGCCGCCGACGGACGTGGCGGCTACATCGTGCCGGGATTCCTGCCGGCCTTCGACGCCGCAGCTGCACTGGCCAAAATGCTCGACCTGCTCGCTCGGAGCGGTCAGACGCTGAGTGAGGTCGTCGCCGCCTTGCCGACGGTGCATATGGCTCACGAGACGGTCGTGACGCCGTGGGAGCAGAAGGGTTCGGTCATGCGCTCACTGATCGAGACCGCCGGCCCCGACGTGGTGCTGGTAGACGGCGTCAAGGTGCTGCATCCCTCTGGCTGGGTGCTGGCGCGGCCCGATCCGGTCGAACCTGTCACCCATGTGTGGTCGGAAGGTTCGACCGAGGGCGAAGCCCGCCGACTGGCTGACGAGTACGTTCTGCGCATCCGCCAACTCGTGAGGTGATTTTGGCGCGGACCGCACCACAACGCCAATGCGACGGCACGAGAACGCCAGGACGGCGGCGACCTTGCTCACAGTCGAGTCGATGTTCTGCGCTTGTGAGCGTTCTGAGCTGCACGTAGGCAAGGCTCCCGAAACGAGCTATGTTCGTGGGCCATGAGTACACCCGAAGACCTTCGATACTCGAACGACCACGAATGGGCTCGGCTCGAAGGCGACCTGGTGCGCATCGGCATCACCGACTATGCCCAGGACGCTTTGGGCGACGTCGTCTACGTGCAACTGCCGGCCGTCGGTGCGGCGGTAGTCGCCCGTGACAGCATTGCAGAGGTCGAATCAACGAAATCGGTCTCCGATATCTTTGCGCCACTGACCGGCACCGTCGTCGCCGTCAATGACGTGCTGACCGATAGCCCGGATCTTGTCAACACCGAACCGTACGGCAGCGGGTGGCTGTTCGAAATCCAGCTCACCGACGCTGCAGAATACGATTCGCTGATGACTGCTGCGCAGTACGACGCCTTCGTGGCAGGCTGACGAGCCGAGCGGTTCGATGGCGTATCTCTTCTGCAACAATTGCGGTCACCGCAACCCGCCCGGTTCGATGTTCTGCTCGGCGTGCGGGAACTCTCTCGACAGCGTCTCGAATCAAACAGTCACGCTCGCCAAGCTGGATCCTCTACTGGAGAGTTCGATTCGTGACGACGACGTGCAGGTTCACCTCGACGAACTACCCGCGGGCATTGGCACGTTGGTGGTTCGTGCCGGTGAACAGGCCGGGGATCGCTTCTCGCTCGGCGGCATCCTCACCCGTCTCGGCCGTGCTCAGGACAGCGACATCAGCCTCGACGACATCACCGTGTCCCGCCGGCACGCAGAGATCACCAAGATCGGCGGCGCGTATTTCGTGCGCGATCTCGGTTCGCTCAACGGCACCTACGTCAATCAGCGGCGAATCGACGAGTCGCCACTGCGGGATGGGGACGACCTACAGGTCGGAAAGTTTCACCTCTGCTTTTTCGAAGGGCCATCTGGCGGATGAAATATCGTGCGTATCTATCGATCGGTGAGGTGCTCGGGCTGCTGGTCGACGAGTTTCCCGACGTGACCATCTCCAAGATCCGCTTCTTGGAAACACAGGGCCTGGTCGAGCCAGAGCGCACCGCATCCGGTTACCGGAAGTTCTCGGACGAACATGTCGAACGGTTGCGTTACGTGATGCGTGAGCAGAAGGAAAACTACCTCCCGCTGAAGGTGATCAAGGATCGTCTCGACGGCGAGGACGGTACTCCCGCTGCGACCCCGCGTCCGCTGCCGACGGGTGCCTCGTGGGCGACAATCGATACGACCCACGCCGCTGGCACCTCGCCCGATGCGGTCAACCTGGTCGAGGTACTCATCGGTGGGCAGCGCGCCAGTGGCGGACATGGGATTCCGATGACGAACGGCATCGGCCCGTTGGCCCCGACCGTGACGATTGGCGACGACCAGACAATCCCGAACGTCGGGATCGACGGCGTGTTGGCGCCGATTCCAGGGGAGGTGCTGGTCCCTATCGACGCCGCATTGGGACAGACCGATGCATCCGCAGGGTCCCAGCCCGTTGTCGCAGCGGCGTCCGTTGCTGCAGCGGAGCCCACTGCGGCCTATCAGCCCGAGGTGGCACCTGAGGGCGATGACTCGCGCCAGCCCGATGCGCCAACCGACTCGGGTGCCTCGCCGGTCGGGGAGACTGCCATCGAAGCACCGGTCGCCGCTACGCCGATCGACGAGGCACCGCTCGTAGCGACCCCGGAGCGTGCAGCGCCAGTGCGTGCGCCCCTGCGAACGGTCGTCGCATCCGCTACCACCAACGACGACTCGTGGACGGCCGAAGAGATCGCTGCCGAAACCGGAGCAACCGTGAAGTTGCTCGACGAGCTCACCAGCTTCGGGCTGATCCGTCCGCAGACGGTCGCCGGAACGACGACGTACGACAGTATCGCCAGGCAGATTGCCACGCTTGCGGTCGAATTCGCCACCCACGGTCTCGAAGTGCGTCATATGAAGACATGGCGCACGAACGCCGAGAAGGAAACGGCGCTGTTCGAGCAGATCATCATTCCGCTCGTCAGGCAACGCAACCCGCAGGCACGTCAGCAGACCGTCTCGACGTTGACGTCGCTGTGCGATCTCGGCGCAGACCTGCGCGCCGCGCTCGTGCGCAGCGAACTCAAGCAATATCTGGATTGAGCGGAAGGTACGCTGATGGACATGATCGCGATGGAACTCGTCGGGGTCAGGCTGGAAGTACCAGCCAACACCCCGGTCATGATGCTCCGTGAGACCACTGATCGCCGCAGGATCCTTCCGATCCTCATCGGCAGTCCGGAAGCCGCTTCAATCCACTACGCCATCGAGGGTGTCGAGCCGCCGCGTCCGCTGACTCACGACCTGCTGGCCAATGTCCTCGTCGAACTTGGTGCCGAGCTGAAATCGGTCGTGATCACCGAGCTTCGAGACCACACGTTCTACGCCGAGCTGCATCTCAGCAACGCCGCAGGCGACTACGTCGTCTCCAGTCGACCCTCGGATGCGATTGCGCTCGCCGTGCGGGTGCATTGCCCGATCTTTGCGGCGGAGGCGCTCCTCGACGAGGCCAGCTTCGAAGAGGCAGAACCCGACGCCAACGAGGACGATCAGATCATCTCCGAGTTCGAGGAATTCATTGCCGGCGTGAACCCTGACGATTTTGCCTGACGATTTTGCCTGACGAATATCTCATAGGTGGCCCTTGTGACACCGCTGTAACTACGTTAGTGTTACTCCGTTTTCTCAATTGACGATGACGGCAGGTAGCAATGAGCGACGACGGCTATAGCGGAACAAAAGCAGCCCAACTGGTAGGCATCACCTACCGCCAACTGGACTACTGGGCGCGTACCGAACTGATCCGACCATCGCTGACAGACGCAGCAGGCAGTGGCAGCCGGCGCCTCTATTCGTACCGTGACCTGCTCGAACTGAAAGTCGTCAAGAGCCTGCTCGACGCTGGTATCAAACTCGAATCCGTTCGGGACGTCTTCGAGTTCATGCGCACGCACGTGAATTCCGACATCGCCGCCGCGCACATCGTCATCAGCGGCAAGCAGGTCCTGTTCTGCGACGGGGATCAGTTGATCGATGTCCTCCAGCAAGGCCAAGGGGTGCTGAACGTCCTCCCGCTTGCCGGCGTCAAGGCGGAGATCGACTCGAACATCATCCGCCTCCGCCGCAACTCGCCAGCAGAGGCCGTCGCCACTGCCGTCAACGCCTGACCCGCTCAGCATCCGATCATGGCGCAGGCATCATGACCGAGCTGTCGCCGCTCGACGCGGTGCACCGCAGCCTCGGGGCGAAGATGGCACTGTTCGGCGGTTGGGACATGCCGATCGCCTATCCGTCCGGCACGATTGCCGAGCATCTGGCATGTCGTCACGACGCCGCTGTCTTCGACGTCAGCCACCTCGGGACGGTCAGGGTCTCGGGTCCAGGGGCCTTCGATCGCCTGCAGACTACGTTGACGAACGATCTTGGCAAGATTGCACCAGGATCCGCTCAATACACCCATCTGCTCGACGAACACGACGCGTCGGTCACCGACGACATCATCGTCTGGTGGATCGACGAGCAGAACTTCGACGTGATGCCGAATGCAACCAACACCGAACGTGTCATTGCGGCGATCGGCGGTAGCAAGACGACGGGGGAGCGCGCCATTCTGGCCGTCCAGGGACCTCGCGCACGATCATGCCTCGACAGTGTCGTTCCAGACGCCGCGACCGTCGGGCGATTCCGCGTGGCCAACGTCGATTGGAATGGCGTTCCGCTGACCGTTGCCGGCACCGGCTACACCGGCGAGGACGGCGTCGAAATCGCCGTACCTGCCGAGGCGGCACCCAGCCTCTGGGCAGCGATCGTCGATGCCGGCGTGACCCCGGCGGGTCTCGGAGCACGTGACACCTTGCGGCTCGAGGCGGGTCTGCCGCTCCACGGTCACGAACTCGGTGCGGGGATCACGCCGCTGCAGGCCGGTCTCGGGTGGGTCGTGTCGTGGACAAAGGGCCCGTTCCGCGGACGGGAGGCGCTCGATGCCGAGCGTCAGCACGGTATCGCCAGACGGTTGCGCGGCATCTCCACCGAAGGCCGCCGACCAGCACGAGACGGTTGCACCGTGTTCGCCTCGGACGGCACGCCCATCGGCATCGTCACCAGCGGCAACTTCTCTCCGGTCCTGAACCATGGCATCGCCCTGGCGTTCGTCGGTCCGGCCTCCGCTCTCGGTGATGACGTGAGCATCGAGGTTCGTGGCACCGCGCTTGCCGGCACGATCGTCAAGACACCGTTCGTCAGTAAACGCTGACCACTGACCGGTCGACGGACAGTCCGAATCGTTCGTCAGCAGATCCCGCCCGGGTGGTCGGGTCCTACAACGATGTCGTCTTCGGTGCCGCCTTTGATGCTGGCGCCTTCTTTGCAGGGGCCTTCTTTGCAGCAGGGGCTTTCTTTGCAGGGGCTTTCTTTGCCGGGCCCTGCTCGGGTGCCGCCCTGCTGCCGGTTGCCCGCTCGACCGGGGAGGCCGCCGGTCCCGCCGAGGGGGTCGCAGGCGCGCCCGGTGCGGCCGCCGGCGTGCCACTGAGCGGGCGAGTCAGACGTGAGAGGTTACGGTTGAAGAGGTTGCCAGCACCCTCGGCCAGCTGACCGAGTTGGCTCAGCTGGCCGAATTGACTGAGCGGGCGCAGCCCATCGCCGAGGTCACCGAGAATTTCGAGGAAATCGTTGACTCGTCGCGCCATGTCCGAGAACGACGGCGCCGAAAGCGTCTCTGTCAGCGTGTTGAGCGCCGGTGCGAACCGTTCGACCGGATCGTTCAGCGCTTTGATGATGCTTTCACCGTTCTCGATCGCTCTGGTCAACTGCGGCATCATCGCCCGGATCGGTGGTTCGATGTCGTCGAACAATCGGTTGGCCCGGTTGGCGATCTCGTTGAGCGTCCCCATCGTCTGATTGAGGGTGCTGACGGAGCTGAGGAACTCGTTGACGCCCTTGCGGAACTGTTCGATCGATTTGGAAATCCCGGCGATCGGATTGTTCGCCCCGAGAAAGGTGATGATGTCAGCAATGTTCGGACCGTCAGTCATGACGTAACCGTAGTCACGTCTGCCGTCTGCACACGGCACCTGCCAGAGATTGATGCTGGCGACGTGCCACCGGCAGGTTCAGACCGGTTCAGACCGACAACGTGTCGGCGTAGGCCTCGATCGGTTCGCACGAACAGACGAGATTGCGGTCACCGTACGCCGAGTCGATGCGCGAGACCGGCGGGAAGTATTTCGCGTGCTGCAAGGACGCCAGCGGATAAGCGGCCGACAGTCGGTCATACGGCCTGCGCCACTCACCGAGCAGATCGACGGCTGTATGCGGTGCGTTCCGCAACGGACTGTCCTCGACCGACCACAGCCCGGCTGCGACCTGATCGATCTCGGCGCGGATCGCCACCATCGCCTCGACGAAGCGGTCGAGTTCGTGTTTCGCCTCCGACTCTGTCGGCTCGATCATCAACGTCCCGGCAACGGGGAAACTCATCGTCGGTGCGTGGAATCCGTAGTCGATGAGTCGTTTGGCGACATCGTCGACGGACACGCCGGTCGCCTTGGTGATCGCCCGTAGGTCGAGAATGCACTCGTGGCCGACCCGACCGCGTGCACCGGTGTAGAGCACCGGAAAATAGGCATCGAGGCGTGTCGCCAGATAGTTGGCGCTGAGGATGGCGTTTTCCGTCGCCTGGCGCAGGCCGCTCGCGCCCATCAGCGCGATGTAGGTCCAGCTGATCGGCAAAATCAGTGCCGAGCCGAACGGTGCGGCACTGACCGGGCCGACGGGATGGGCAGCTCCGTCGAGCTGTGGCGTGCCGGGCAGGAACGCTGCCAGATGGGATCGCACCGCAATCGGCCCGACCCCAGGGCCGCCACCGCCGTGGGGGATACAGAACGTCTTGTGGAGGTTGAGGTGGCTGACGTCGGCTCCGAACTTGCCGGGCTTGGCGAGGCCGACAAGGGCATTGAGGTTGGCACCATCGACGTAGACCTGGCCGCCGTGGCGATGCACGAGTTCACAGATGTCGACGATCCCTTCTTCGAACACACCGTGCGTCGATGGATAGGTGATCATCAACGCAGCCAATCGATCGCCGGCAACAGTTGCCTTGGTTTCTAGATCGACCAGGTCGACGTTGCCGCTGTCATCACAGGCGACGACGACGACCTTGAGACCGGCCATCACTGCGCTGGCCGCATTCGTGCCGTGTGCTGACGAAGGGATGAGGCAGAGTGTCCGCTGGTCGTCGCCCCTGCTGCGGTGATAGGCGGCGATCGCCAGTAGGCCGGCGAGTTCCCCCTGACTTCCGGCGTTCGGCTGCAGGCTGACGGCGTCATAGCCGGTGATCTCGACCAGCATCTGCTCCAATGACGCGATCAGCTGTCGATATCCGGTCGTCTGCTCGCCAGGGGCGAACGGGTGCATGTCGGCGAATTCCGGCCAGGAGATCGGCATCATCTCACTCGTCGCGTTGAGTTTCATCGTGCACGATCCGAGCGGGATCATCGTGCGGTCGAGGGCCAGATCCTTGTCGGACAGCTGACGTAGGTAGCGCAGCATTTCGTGTTCCGAGTGAAACCTGTTGAAGACCGCCTGCTGCAGCACAGGCGTCGTACGCATGAGCTCGGCTGGGATACCGAGCCCACGCTCATGTATCGGTCGAGCGATGTCGTTCGACGATGGCATCGTGGCACCGAATGCCTGACAGATCAGCTCGACGGTTGCAAGCCTCGATGTCTCGTCGAGACTGAGACCAATGTGGTCCGCATCTCTGAACCTCAGGTTGAGGCCGAGGGTCTTGGCCCGGTGAACGATTGCTGACGCACGTTCCGGTATCCGCACGGTCAGCGTGTCGAACCACGAATCGTTGACAAGTTCGATACCAGCGGTGCCGAGCGCGTCTGCCACCAGGGAGGTCAGCGCGTGGACCCGCGCGGCGATCCGGCGAAGGCCGTCCGGGCCGTGCCATGCGGCGTAGAACCCGGCGATATTTGCCAGCAGCACCTGCGCAGTGCAGATGTTCGACGTGGCCTTTTCTCGTCTGATGTGTTGCTCGCG